>DATKVU010000198.1:0-1567 GCA_035529915.1 Clostridia bacterium | reverse complement strand
TTGTTCTGATTTCCCCTGCTTCGTTTTTCATTCTCATGCCTTTTTCTATGTCGGGACAGTTGAAGTAGTAGTGGAAGCCTCCGTTGGCTGTTTGAACTGTGAAGGTTTCCGGCAGGCTTTCGGCTGCCTTTAGGGCTTCTTGGAAGTCGGGGCTTTTTTTGTCAATGTCAATGACGCATTTGCCTTTTGGTGGAAGCACTCCGTCGTTGCTTCCGATTTTCATGTAGTCTTGGAATTCTTCGTAAGAGTAATTGTTTGTTTTCTGCCACTCTTTTTCAACAGGAATCTTTTGGCCTTCCATTACTTTTATGAAACGCCAGTCTCTTATTTGTGGAGGGATGTTAATCATTTGTATCGCCATTCTTCTCCGCATTTTTTTGCGAGTTCTAGGAACCTGGCTTTGCCGAGTTCTTGGTCTAGGCTTCCGAGCATTGCTTTCACCTCCCTTTTTCTTTTATCCAGATGCTTACGTATTTGCCATGCTTTCCGTCTTCGTCCTGAATTATGACGGTGCTGTCTTCTTTCAGGCCGAGCCATCTGACTATGTCTTGGGGGAATCCGAGTGTTACTACTCCATTATTTACCCATACTTTTCGTTCAACTTGCAATTAGAAAACCTCCTCTGTTTTTAGTTAGTATTTAGTTGGTAGGTAAGCTTTAAAAGGATTTCGTTTCAGTAATTGTGCTATGGATTCAGAACAAACTAACCGCTTGTTTTTTGAGTTGGCCCAGCTGAAGAAGCGTGTTACCAGGCTTGAGAAGGATGAAGAAACAAAGGAGTTGATTAAGTGAAAGAAAGAATGAATGAGCATATAGTAATGTCTGTAGATAAAGACAATCTTGAATGTTTTAAAATAGTAAACTACAGGAGAGAAATAAGAAAGAGTGCACTTACAAGGCTTACAAATTCTTTGGTTTCTGATGGCTCTTTCAAGAACCCAATCCATGTGAACAAGGTTGGTGAATATTATAGGGTGGTTGATGGCAACCATCGTATTGAGGCAGTGAGGCGTTATCTTGAATTAAATGGCAACAACGAAGTAAAGCTTAGGGTTGCTATTCACGAGGGCCTTTCTCCCCAACAGGAAAAGACACTGTATGACGAGCTTGCGAAAACAGTGAGCCAAACCTTGAGTGATTACCTAAAAATCCACTTTGATGAGGTTCCTTTCTTCCAATGGGTTGACAATGGAATGAGCACAGAGAGTTTTCCTGTTCCGGTTTCAATTTATTCAAGCAGGCTTGCGATTTCTTATGCCAACCTTTTATCTTTGTGGGAAGCCAGGAATAAAAACCTTTATGGCGGCAAGCTTGGGAAAGAGGAATCTTTGGATTATGCAAAGAGCTTAACAAAAAATGACTATGAGGGAATGAAAGCGTTCCTGAAAGCATACACAAAATTGTTTGGTGTTCCGGCTTCACAGAACCCATATTACTCTACTCATGTCATGTGGATTTTGATGAGCATTTATTTTAGGAATTGTGACATGATTGGTTCTGAAAAGATTTTTTCAATGCTTAAAGGAAAGCTTTTCAACAATGTTTTGTTGATGAATTGTGCCAAGGC
>DATKVU010000197.1:0-2821 GCA_035529915.1 Clostridia bacterium | reverse complement strand
CCTGAACAACGGAAAACAACTCAACACAAACAACACGTGCACCAACACACCCCAGAAGAACAGCAATTAAACAATAACCCAGATACTCTACACCACACCTAAAAATAACATTAATATAATTAAAGAATTCTTTTGAGTGTGAACAAAAAAGCGAAGCGTAATGCTTGGAGTTTTAGGGTTCTTGGGGTTCTTTGGGGAAAGCTTTAGGTTGGTTGTTTTGGTTCTCTTGCTTGTGTTCTTGTTGCTTGGTGAAAAACTGGCAACGAGGATATTTGCGAGTGTTGTTTTTGGCGTGTTCCTGCGTTCCTGCGTTCACAAAGGCACTTTATAGGAAAGAAATAGAAAGTAGGGCATACTCCCCGGCTTTCTCTTTTTGTCCTTGTGTTTGCCTTTCTTTCACCTGTTTTTTACCCGAATTTTCGCTTTACTGCTACTCATTTTTGAGTAGTTACTCACATTTGAGTATGTCCGAAAAGCATATATATTTCAGTGCAGTAATAGTGTACTATGAGGAAAAAAAGCGTATTTACGCTCGAGGAAAAATTCCTTGCGGAACTCGACAAAACAGCTTGGGCAAAGCGCGGGTGGTCGCGAAGCAGAACCATAGAATTTTATGGTTGGCTCGGCATGATTACCGCCCGGCACATTGATGCACAAGCAATCGGAACAACAATAAGCGTGATGAACGGATGGCTTAAACTGGGCGACGTTTCCCCGGAAGCACAGAAAACGCAACCAAAAAAGAAACCGAAAAAGTGAAGAATTATGCTTGCGAACATTGGCGTTAAACCCGGAGTAGGCGAGGAGAAGGGTCTTCTACTCGAAGACTTACAGAGTAACCGCCCCCCACAGCCGGAAGCCAGTGCATTGCAACAGAATTCAGAAACAGCAGAACCCGGGGTTTTTGCCTTTTGTAGAACCCCGGGTTTTTGCCTCTGTTTAAAGAGGGAAAAAACAATAATTTCCCGCCCCAAGCAGTGGGAAGACAATTCCCACCCCAAAACATTATACTTAAGTAAGTAGATAGTTAGCTATAAACTGCTACATAAGAGGCGGTTTATGGCGTCGGCAATTGACGAGAAAAAGGAAAATTGAGGGTTTTCTTTATAATTCTATGTCAATTTCTAAGAAGAAGAAGAAGAAGAAGATTAGAAGAAGATTTAATATATATCTAATATATACATATATATAAAAATATATCATGTTGTTATTTCTTCGGAGATGATTTTTATGAAAATGAACAAATGTATTTCAGTAGACATTGAAGCAGTACAATATCACAAGGAAAGAAACCACAATATTTCTCAAATCTGCAGTGATGCTCTTGTAAAATCAATGCAGGAGAACATGAGTGTTCTAGACCTCGAGCAGAAACAGGAAAAAGTGATTTCCCAGAGCCAGAACATCGCCAAACAGCTCAAAGACGCGAAGGTTCAGGAAGAAGAAGCAGAAGTTTATCATGCTGGTTTGCGGGCCCAAGCCCAAAAGGCAGAGGCACACGCAATACAAACCAACTATTTCGAGAAGCTACACAGATGCCATCAGAAAATAGTTTCAGGCAACCCGCAAGCAAAAGAATACTGGACTCAACTTGTTCTTAAAGCTTCCTCTGAACTAAAACTCGAGCCTCTCGAAGTACTGGAAAAAACCGGTTTGTCCGGAAAAATTGATTTACAGGGTTTCGTGTCAGCACAGCCAAACACGAACCTTTAACGCTTACAACAACGAAAAGTAAGAGGAGAGTTTTAAAGATGCCAAAAGTAACATGCCCAAGATGTAGCACAGATTTCGAGCTGGTTTTTAGGCCCACAAGCGACCACCCGCCAGTTTCGAGAAATTGCCCAATCTGCGGTCTTATTCACGTGAACCAGACAGTAGAGCCAACAATGCAAGGAAAACCCGGGCCTCTCGAGGCAATGGCAAGAAGCCTAAGCGAGTTTTCTAACCCAAAACCCGGGCTAATAATGAGGGGAACAACAACCCCAAAAGCAAACTGGCCCCCACAAACAGGCCCAATAATGATTCGCTTTTATAAAAAAGGTCCAAGCGTCCTAAACAGCGAAACAGGAGCCTACATACAAGAAGGCAGACAGGACGAGTTTACATACTGAACCAAACCCCTTACCCTTTCCTGCACCAATCCCCAACCCGGGGAACGGAAAAGCGGAAGGCCGGATCTGGCTTTTGTATCCAGGTCCGGCTTCCGGGATTTTTTGAAGCTTCAAATCATATTAATATTATTTTGACAATTCCCATAACCACCAATACCCCCCCTATATCATCCAATTTCTACAATCCAACAAATTTGGTTATCCATCTCAATACAATCCAAAGCAAAGGCTCTTGCTTTCTAAAAGGCAGAACTATATTTCAGTTCCTGCCCACCCCCCAATAAACGCCCTTCTTTCAGGGCGTCCTCTAACTGCAAAGCGTACCGCAATATTGCTTTGCTGTTGTGGTTTCATGCAAGAAACAGCGACCTCTCAAACAGGAAATCATCTCTGTGAGGGTTTCCCACGTAAACCCCCCGCCCCAAGGCGGGGGAGTCGCCCCGTTCCCAAGAACGGGGCTTCACCGCCCGTTCCTCACAAGGAACGGACGCCATCAAGAACAGTCCCTTATGAGGGACTGTTCGCCCCTCGAAGGGGCAAAAGACTCAATTCAACACAGAAAAGCCCCCCCTGAACAACGGAAAACAACTCAACACAAACAACACGTGCACCAACACACCCCAGAAGAACAGCAATTAAACAATAACCCAGATACTCTACACCACACCTAAAAATAACATTAATATAATTAAAGAATTCTTTTGAGTGTG
>DATKVU010000196.1:0-4989 GCA_035529915.1 Clostridia bacterium | reverse complement strand
TTTGTTTAAAAATAAACTTTATAATGAAATTGAAAATGAAAAAGCCGGTAAATAAAATCAAGAAAAATGTCGTCAAAAGTTCTCCATAAGAAACAGTTTGATTTAAAATAAAAGATCCACTCGTTGCGTTTATTGTTTCTGACGGATCTGTTAAAACTCCCTCATAATAAGTTAAAGAAACAAAGGCCTGATCTCCCACGCCGGTTTTGTCAACAATGATCGGTTGATCGCAATATCTGAAAACCAAGTTTAAAGGATAATCTTTTGCGTAATTTTTGGCAATAATTTCTGATCCACATAATACGTGCGTTTCTGATTGAATACCACTTTGCTGTATATGTATGCCTAAAATTGTTTTGGGATTATAATTGTCAACCAAAACTTTATAACTTATGCCGTAGGCGTTAAACTCTGTTGTTGTTGAATTAAAAGGATAAATCATAATCTTATTTTATTTTCGCACACCTGAAACCCTTGTCAAGGCCTTTAAAAAAAAGTTTTTATTGATTTGGGGGGTAGGGGGGGGATCTTTTTTCTGCTTTTGTTCTCTGGTGGAAACTATAGCAGAGATCCCCCCTCTACACCTCAAAGCGATTAAGCTTTTTTTTAAAGGCCAAAATTAAGAAAAAGAGAAAAATCCAGTAAAGAGAAAAAGAACTAACCCCCTCTCCTCGCCGTACGACGGCTCGTCGTAGAGCAAGTCGTTTCGGAGAACTACGTTCTCCTCAACGCTTGCTCTCCCCCCTTTAAAAAGGGGGGTACTTTCTTTTCTCTTTTAGAAAAGAATAACGACGAAACACGCACTAAATTGTCAAAGTACACTTCGCAAAGAAAAGAGAAAAATAAGGGATAAAATCCCTTTGTCAACACTCGGGAAAAACTGTTGATAAAGTGTTGATAAAGGATTTCTATCGTTTTTTTATTTTCGGTTTGACCTCATTTTCATATTCTATTGTTGCTCTGTTTTTTTTGATCAACAACATTTCGGCCTTGCTGATCAGTTTACTTTCAACTGCCCACTCCAAGTTTAAAACTGAACCACGTTTTTTAAAATTGCTGAAAAATATGTTAAATAGTTTCATATTTTTATGGCTTGACCAAGTTGATTAAGTTTCTGATCTGTCTATATACCACAAAGACAACCAACGCTGTCAAAAAGAATATAAAGATCTCTGACACCGGAAAATCGCCAAAAAAACTGTTAAAAATGCCAAGATAAGATCTTGCTGTCGGGATCGCACCACCCAATTGCTCGCCGTAATGTACTGCGTTTACTTGACTAAAAAAACCGGCGAAAGAAAGCAACCAAGTTTCAATGTTTTCAAGAAACGGTGCTGTAAAGTTTGACAAGTATGAAACAAACGGAGTTGTCGTGGTAAACTCGCTATGCTCTGCGTAGTAATCAGGCCAACTTGTTGTCGTGGCCGGCTCAATTGACCAACAAAGATCGTTTGACCACCAACAATCGTGGCTTTCGCAAGTTTCTTGCGTTTCGCAAAGCGTACAATAAGATCCAAAACTACAAACTTGTGGTAGTAATGTTTCACTTGTCATTGTTATATTGTCAACAAAAAAATCATAAGTTGAAACATAATCAAAGAAAACAAGCAACCGGTTAATATAAAGCTGATTGCTTGTTGTTGACGCCCACTCTGAAAAAACGTCATTAAGTCCGATTCTTGCTCTGTGTAGTTCAAGATCAAACTCAAACGATCCTTTATTCCACCGGAAAAGTTCATAATCAGTAAACGCACCATAAATTGTATAAGTGTCGCCTGACGATCTATAATCAAAAGAATTGTCGTCGGTAATATGATATATAATGCCACAACAATTGCCTTGGAGTAAATCAAATCCAAAAGACGACGGTTTCGCCTCTGCGTAAAAATAAAACTCCAAAACTCCTTTTGTTGTTGTCGTAATATCTATATAGTTTTGATTCCAGTATGAAAGTTCTGTGTTGGGATTTGCTTTGATTGACTTGCCACCGATATAAGATCTTTCATTGTTAACAAGCCAACTAAACTCGTCCGGATTGCCTTCCGGACAAGTATAACCATAATTATAATAATCAAACGGCAACCAACCACCTTGACACTCCAACATACCAACATTGTAAAGATCAAAGCCGTCGTTAAAGTAGTAAACTGTTTCTGCTGAAACACTGTTAAAAAAGCAAAACGTGCCAAAAACAAGCACCGTAATTGACAATATAAGACGTTTTAAAAAATAAGTTGACATATCAGTTGCGTGAAAGGTGTCGCAACAAACTGACACCTGTTAAAAGTAAAATACAAACTCCCAAAACCAAAACAACCGTACTCCAATAAGGTACGGCGTTAAATAACGACTTGATCTGATCGGGAAAAACCCAAATTGTGTTTACCGGTGGCGTGGAAACTGCTGATCCAATGAAACTTTTTAAAAAATTAAAAATATAGTTGATCGGAGAAAACAATAAACCAAAGATCCGGCCAACATTGTCAAAAAACCAACCGGCGTAAATAAAAATGTCGCTGAAACTATGTATAAAAAACTCAAAAAGCGATCCAATCGCACCGGCAACGGCGTTGCCAATGTTTTGAAACCAAGCGACCGTATAGTCGCCAACACCGGTAATGGCGTCCCAAAACTCTGTTAAATAGCCCCACGTCATTGTTTAAGGCCTGTTTAATGCTTAATTGCTGATACAATAGCCCAAAAGATAAAGATACCCACTCCAACGCCAACAATGATCAAAAGCAACGGCGTTAGATCTCCAATCAGATCTGACGCATAACCGATCATTGTATCTATATTTTCGCTTGATATAGTTAAAAAAGTTAGCATAATTTTTTTATTCTTCTTCTTCGCCTGTTAAGGGATCAACGTTTCTACCTGTGCCACCATATTGTTTTTGAATATAACGTCTTGGAGTTCCACCTCGCCATACTATAACTGTGTCAATAACTTGCTCAATGATATAAAACCCAATGAAAAGGCCACAAACTAACAAAATCAACGGCATAAAGTCGTCAAAAATCGTTCCAATGTACCCTGTAATACTGGCAAGAAAACTTTCGTTTAACGTGATCATAACTGTTAAAACTTTTTATGTCTGCGTGAAAATATACCAATCGCACCGTTTAAGACAACAAAGCCAACAACTAAACCGATCCAAAGATAAACAATGGGAGAAACGTCCGTAAACAACCGGCCAACGTATGCCAAAGACGACGCAGTAATGCCCTGATCTGCTACCGGTAAAATCGTATAAGTCGGTGGTGGTGGTGGCGTAGGATCGTTTGAAGTAAAAGTATCCCACGTAGCTGTCCAACCACCAGCAGTTCTGTATAACTGAACTTTTACAATCGCACCAGCTGTCGCACCGGATATCCAATCCGTCCAATCCGTCCAAACTCCACCAGTTAAACCGGTATAACGTTTAACTCTTTGTCTATTGTTGATTGTGTCATATTCTATGCCAAGAACATACCATTGGTTTGCTACAAGATCACTCCAAAGAACAGTATAATCTCCTAATTGTATTCTTGTTTCTACAAGTTTTATTTCAAAAACTATTTTATTCTCGCTGTCCTGAAATGAAGTTTTCGTCTGCCAACCATAAAACTGAAAAGACGATTTTTTGAAAGCATAATATATTATGCCCTCACTACTTGTGGCAATAGGCCTTGCGATCCAACCACTATCGTCAACCGAGTGTGAAAGTGCTTTGCTACCCTCATAAGTTTCAACTCCGGCAATACCTTCAATAACTTTAAAGTTTGGATCACCGTACCAACTGTCTTGGCCTTCTAAATTGCCAGTTGTCAACGTGTTGAAGTTTTGCTCATAACTCCAAGCACTAAAAACATTGTTGGCAACAAACAAACCTAAAACCAAGACCAAAGAATATAACAGTAATTTTTTTATTTTTTTCATTTTTTTGTTTAATTTAGCCGGCGGGGAAACCGGTGCTGTTTTACAAAATCAGGGATAACGCACCAATGCCGTGATCTCAACCCCACCTCACAAGGATTATTTGGCTCTACCTCTAACCAATCCAATTGCTTTGTTGATAACCCAAAAACCAACTGGCAAACCTATTGCCAAGGTGATCAATGGTGTTAAATCAGTAAACAACTGTCCGGCATAGGCCAGTAAACTGGCTTCTGTGCCAACCGCAACTGTAATTATAGGTTCCATTTTTTTGTACCAGATTGTACAAGCCGGCAACGACCTTTACTTTATTATACCTCACTAAGGTTTATTTGGCTCTACCTCTAACCAATCCAATTGCTTTGTTGATAACCCAAAAACCAACTGGCAAACCTATTGCCAACGTGATCAAAGGAGTTAAATCAGTAAACAACTGTCCGGCATAGGCCAGTAAACTGGCTTCTGTGCCTGTCGCAATTGAAATTATAGCGTCCATTTTTGTACCAGATTGTACAAGCCGGCAACGACCTTTACTTTACTTTACTCTATTCTACCTCTTAATCAAAAGCGTGTAAATGTTTAAGACAACACCGTAAACAAATAACAACCCAAAAATTGTCAAGACCTGATCTCCAAAAACGTATGTAAACGCAAACGCCAAATTGTCTAAAATAGTAATCATCTTTTTCTGTTGCTAACGTGAAACTGATCTCTAAAATAACCAATGCCGTCAAAAAGAACGCAAGTTAAATAAAGCAGAACCGGAAACAAAACTAATATAAGGCCTAAAAGTTCGGAAAATGTTAAAATCATTTTTTTTTGCTGTTTAAATAAAATGGCTCTGATCTATCACGCAACTTTTCTAAATATGCCAGTAATCTTTGTCTTAATGTTTTTTTATTTTTTTTCATTGATTTCTGAAACTCACTTTTTGTTTAAAAATAAACTTTATAATGAAATTGAAAATGAAAAAGCCGGTAAATAAAATCAAGAAAAATGTCGTCAAAAGTTCTCCATAAGAAACAGTTTGATTTAAAATAAAAGATCCACTCGTTGCGTTTATTGTTTCTG
>DATKVU010000195.1:0-12534 GCA_035529915.1 Clostridia bacterium | reverse complement strand
CGTGGTGAGGCGTAGAGGATTCGAACCTCTGACCAACTGCTTAAAAGGCAGCTGCTCTACCGCTGAGCTAACGCCCCTCGTCATACAAAGAAACCGAAGGTTTCTTTGTAAAAATCATCCTTCAAAGTAATTTTTGCGATCTTCATTCGATCCGGCGCAAAAATTAACTTATAATTCTTTTTCCAACCTCTTTACTTTTTGCCCAAAAACAAATAATTTTGTGTTAAAATGACCACAAGAACCCTGCCTCGCGCAACTAGTAAATTTTAGCATAAATCAGCTGATGAGACAACCATATTTTGAACTTGGACCATTCACTTTTTATTATTACGGCCTTTTTATTGCCTTAGGCTTGTTTTTCTACTATCTTTATCTCAAAAAAAACTCTTCTTTGTCAGGAATTGAATATTCTTTAACCCAAAAAGCCTTTTTTGTTTCTCTGGTTTTTGCTTTAATCGGTGGCCGGCTTTATCATGTTTTAAGCTCCTTGCCATATTATCTTCTTCACCCTTTTGAAATATTTTATCTTTGGCAAGGGGGATTGGGAATTTTTGGGGCTATCTTGGGCGGTCTTTTGGGAATTTATGTCTTTAGTCTGATGTACGAAATTAAATTAATAAAAATCCTAAATTTAATTGCTCCTCCCCTTTTATTAGCCCAAGCAATCGGAAGAGTAGGAAACTTTTTTAATCACGAGAGCTTTGGCCCGCCAACCAAGCTTCCTTGGAAAGTTTTTATCCCCGCGGTTAACCGACCGCCAAAATTCGTCTCTTTTTCTTATTTTCATCCCACCTTTCTTTACGAGTCAGTTCTTTGTCTGCTTGCTTTTGGCGTCTACATCTTTCTGAAAAAAAAGCTAAAAATGAATGAGTTTGGCTTTGGCTATTATCTACTTTCTTATGGCCTTATTCGCTTTTTAACCGAATTCCTTCGTTTGGATACTTGGAAAATTTTTGATTTTAAGCTTGGTTTTTTAGCTTCTTTAATAATGATTGGGAGCGGAGTTTTTTTGCTGTTTCGCAGGGTGAGATAAAAGGAATTATTTCTTTTTGCGCAAGTAGTAAAGCTTGGCTCTCCTGGCCGGAATTGATTTTTTAATTTCAACCTTAGTAATTGAGGGTAGATTAACGGGAAAGATTTTTTCTACCCCAATTTTCATTGAGGCCAGTTTTCTGACCATAAAGGTTTTATTCGGCTCTCTGCCTCTGATAGAAATTACCCGGCCTTCGAAAATCTGGGATTTATCTTTATCGCCTTCTTTAAAGGATTGATGAACCCGAACCAGGTCACCGACGTTAACTTTAGTCCCTTTGATATCGACTTGCATTGCCATAGGATGGTATTTTAGGCGAAACTGCCTATTTTTTCAACAACGACTCTATTTCTTTCTCAATTGATGGACTAAAGTCAACTCCAAAATTAAGTTCCAGTTTTTTGTTAGCAGCGCTTCCATTCTCAAAAACCAAAACTCCTTTTTTCTTGCCTGGATTATTTTTTAACAACTGGTTGAGGGCCATTAAGGTCTTGGAAGTGGTTCTTTGAGGGATGCGAATGACAAAATCATATTTCTCTTCACTTTTTTTGAGAGTTTCCGCTTTATCCACCAAAAGCGCTATCTCATCCTCTCTTATCTCAATTTTGCCTTCAACAATCACTGGTTTGCCTTGAATCCAAAGCTCTTTATACTCGGCATAAACTCGAGGGAAAATTACCAATTCCAGTTTGCCAGTTTCGTCCTCCAAGCTTCCAAAAGCCATCTCTGAGTTGTTTTTCTTGGTGACAGTTGTTCTTAAGGAGCTTAAAATTCCTCCGGCTCTTAATTTCTGGCCCCGGCTAAGATTGTCTGGTTCAAGCTCGCCAATCTTGCCGTCAACTTCAAACTCAAGCAAAGAGAGGGCTGAAGAAAGTGGATGCTCGCTTAGATAAAGGCCTAAAAGCTGCTTTTCCAAAGCCATCTGCTCCTCACGACTAAACTCATCAATCTGGGGAAAACTATCTTTTGGGGTTGAAGTGGCGGTGGAAGCTTCGCCAAAAAGACTAACTTGTCCTTGAACTCTTTGTTTCAAAACTAAATCACACTTGGCTCTTAAGCTATCCAGGCCAGCCAGCATGGCCGACTTTTTACCAAATCGGCTCATCGCCCCAACCTTAATTAAGCTTTCCAAAACTTTTTTATTGACTTTCTGGCCACTAACTCGCAAGTAAAAATCACAAAAGCTTTTAAAGACTCCGCCAATTTCTCTAGCCTGAAGAATTTCCTCCAAAGCGGCTCCACCAACGTTTTTAATGGCACTTAAACCAAAACGAATTGCTTTTTTATTTAATAAGCTTTCATTTTTTTCAATTGTAAAACCAGCAAACGAAAGATTAATATCTGGGGGTAAAACCAAAATTCCCATTCTGTGGCATTCCTCGACCGCCAGAGCAATCTTATCGGCATTTTGGGATTCAGCCGTCAGCAAAGCAGTCATAAATTCGACTGGGAAATTGGCTTTCATCCAGCCAGTTTGATAGGCAATCATCGCATAACTGGTAGAATGAGCCTTGTTAAAGCCATAACCAGCAAACCTTTCAATTAAACCAAAAACCTCTTCGGCCACTTTTTTGTCATAACCCTTTTTAACCGCTCCCTCAACAAATTTTTTCTTTTCCTTTCTCATCATTTCGGCCTTTTTTTTGCCAATCGCTCGGCGTAAAATATCTGCCTCGCCCAGGCTATAGCCAGAAAAGGTATTGGCAATTTGCAGACATTGTTCCTGATAAACGGCGATTCCATAGGTTTCCTCAAGGATTGGTTTTAAATCTGGATGAGGGTAGGAAATTTTATCAGGGTTGCCTTTGCCGGCAATAAAATCAGGAATAAATTGCATTGGACCGGGTCTGAATAAAGCGACCATTACTCCCAAGTCAGAAAAGCGGTCTGGGCTAATTTGCCGGGCCAGTCTTCTCATCCCGGCCGACTCCAACTGAAAAACACCAGTCGTATCACCCTTGGAAATCATTTCAAAAACTTTTTTATCATCAAGGGGTATACCGGAAATATCAACCTCAATCCCATCAATTTCTTTAAGATAGATTTTTGCTTTTTCCAAAATAGTTAAGTTTCGCAAACCCAAGAAGTCAATTTTCAAAAGCCCAATCGCGTCATCAGCGACATTAAGGTCCATCGAATACATGTCATATTGAGTAATGATTTTTTCTTTGGCCGTGTCATACTGCAAGGGAGTGTAGTCAGTAATCTCTTTGTCTGCCACTACCACCCCGGCGGCATGAACCGAAGCTTGGCGGGAAACACCGACAATTTTGCTCGCCAAATCCAAAATCTTTTTGCTATCTGGCTCAGAATCATAAGCCGCTTTTAGCTCTGGCGAGGCTTCTAAAGCGGCCTTGATGGTCCAGTGTTTGCCAGGCGAGAGAGGAATCATCTTGGCCAAACGGTCGCCAGTAGAATAAGGGAAATCCAATATTCGGGCAATGTCCCTGACCGCCATTCTTGCTTCAATGGTGCCAAAGGTGATAATCTGGGCCACCCGATTCTGGCCGTACTTTTCCCTCACATAATCAATTACCTCGTCTCTTCTGTCAACCGCAAAATCAAGGTCAATATCCGGCGGTGTCGGCCGGAAAGGGTTCATAAATCGCTCAAAAGGCAGTTGGTGAGCTAAGGGGTCAATCGAAGTGATTCGCAAAACATAAGAAACCAAAGAGCCAGCAACCGAGCCCCGACCCGGTCCAACACGAATTCCCTGGCTTTTGGCCCAGTTGGCAAAATCGGAAACAATTAAAAAATAGGTGGCAAAACCTTTATCACAAATAACTTTGAGCTCATACTTGGCCCTTTGTAAAATCTCTTTGCTCGGCTGGGGATAGCGCTTGGGTAGCTCTTCAAAGACTTTCTTTCGTAAAAAAGAGTCGGCTGTTTCCTCTTTAGGCACAGGAAAGTCAGGAAAAATCATCTTGCCAATGGGAATTTCAACCTGACACTGCTTGGCAATTTTAAGGCTATTTTTTAGAGCATCAGGATATTCTCTGAAAGCTGCTTCCATTTCCTCGGCCGATTTTAAGTAAAAATCGGGCCACTTCAGCATTGACAAGCGATTCTTGTCAGTAATTTTTTTCTGCATTTGAATTGCCATTAAAGCGTCTTGGGCCTCAGCATCTTCTTTTTCAAGATAGTGAACATCATTAGTTGCCAACAGAGGAACACCCAGCTCCCTTGAAAGTTTAATCAAACCCTGATTAACTTTTTTCTGATCGGGAATGGTGTTGTCCATGATTTCCAGATAAAAATCATCACCGAAAATCTCCAAAAACTCTTCGGTTTTCTTTTTTGCTTTTGTCCAGTTTCCTTGGCGAACTAAAAAAGGGATTTCTCCTCCCAAACAAGCACTGCTGGCAATTAATCCTTCGGCATAATCTTTCAAAAGCTCCATGTCCATTCGTGGTTTGTAGTAAAAGCCCTCCAGGTTTGCTTTAGTGACCAATTTCATTAAATTGCCATAACCGGTTTGGTTTTTGGCGAGCAAAATTAAGTGATACTGGTCATCATCAATTCCCGCTTCTTTGTCAAAGCGAGACTTTTTGGCCAGGTAAGCTTCCACTCCCAAAATTGGCTTTATACCGGCTTTTTTGGCCTCATTGTAAAACTTAACTGCTCCATACATCGCCCCATGGTCAGTTAAGGCCAAAGCTTCCATTCCCAACTCCTTGGCTTTAGCAACCAAATCAGGAATTTTGGGAAGGCCGTCTAAAAGAGAAAACTCAGAGTGAACATGAAGATGAACAAATTTTGCCATGAGTTACTCAATCATCCTAGCAATTTCTTCAATTGGCACCACCAGCCCAGTTTTCTTTTTTATCAGTCCGACGATTATTCCCAGGGCTTGCGGCTTGCCTTTTTTATAACCTTCAGCTGCCTGCGGATGTTTTTCCAGCAAATCTTTTACCATTTCTTCTAATTCCTTTTTCGTTATCTTAATCTTCTTTTTAGAAGAGACCATGAAGTCAACCAGCCTTTGTGGTGACAAGTCCTTTCCCGCTCTTTTGTTAATTATAACATTGGTCACTTCCTGGGGCAAAATCTTTTCTTTTTTGGCTAGTCGGGCGGTTTCTTCAAAATAGTCAGCCATTTTTTTCTCTCTGGTTAAGATATTGGCTTGGTAGTGGGTTAGCCGATATTGCCTGGCTAGTCTTTGTTTTTTTGCTTCTGGTAACTCCACTTTTTGGGCTTGAGAAAGAAACTCGGCTATCTGGTTTTTGCTCCAAACAAAAGGAGGGATATCAGGCTCAGGGAAATAGCGATAATCAGAAGCCTCCTCTTTGACTCTTTGGGAAACTGTTATTTGCTTTTCTTCATGCCAGCCCCGGGTTTCTTTGTTGCCTTTGGTTTTCTCAATTCTTTTTTCTTCAAAAACTTCCAGTTGTCTTTTGACTTCAAAATCAATCGCTTTTTGGGCAAAACGGAAAGAATTAATATTTTTTATCTCCACAATCGGTGTTTGAAAAACCTTACCCTTGTCTTCAATCTCCAAATTTACATTAGGTTCAAAGCGCATACTGCCTTTTTCCATGTCAGCATCAGAGATTTCCAGATAACGAACCAGCTGATGAAGTTTTTCCAGATATTCTTTGGCTTCTTGGGAAGAGCTCAACTGGGGTTCGGAAACGACTTCGACTAAGGGAACGCCGCTGCGGTTAAAATCAATTAAAGTCCAACGTTCGCCTCCAATTGTCTGGTGGAGCAATTTAGCCGTATCTTCCTCAAGATGAACTCTTCTTAAACCAATTTCCTTGCCGCTATCCAAAGTTATTTTGCCACCTCTAATAAAGGGTTGCTCATACTGGCTGATTTGATAGCCTTTAGGCAGGTCAGGATAAAAATAGTTTTTTCTATCAAAGCGACTAAATGGCTGAACTTTGCCGCCTAAGGCTAATCCCAAGACAATCGTCCATTCAATTGCTTTTTGGTTGGGAACCGGTAAAGCGCCAGGTAAGCCTAAACAAACCGGGCAGGTTAAGGAGTTTGGCTTTTTAGCAAAATGGTCGGCCGAGCAAGAGCAAAACATTTTTGATAAGGTTTTCAGCTCGATATGGACCTCAAGACCGATAATGATTTTTTTTACCTTCATTTTTTAAATTCCTTGACGGGCTAATGTTTTTTTATCTAAGCGGGCTAAATATCGCTCATTGATTTGATAGAGAATATAGTTCTCGACTTTTTCAAACAGCAGAAGAATCGTAAAAACTATGCCGGTGGCTAGAAAAATAAATATCTTGATGCCGACAATATCAACAATTGAGGCTGTAAAAAGCAAAAAGGGTAAGGTAACCAAATTACCAAAAAACCCTAAAGCTCCATAAACTCGGCCTCTAAGCTTGGCCGGAGTTCTTTCTTGAACCAAGGTTTGATTAGGAATCAGGATTAAAATTCCCGCTAAGCCCAAAACATACATCAGCATGGCCGCTAAAACCGGTCGAAAGCGACTAAAAAGAGGCAGCACAAGAGCGAAACTTAAAAGCACCAAGAAAACCAAACTCAAACCTCTTTTAATGAGGTCCTTTTTCCTGACTTTACCAGCCAGCCTGGTCAAAAGATAAACCCCGTTTAGGGCCCCCAGTCCTAATGGAACAATCAAAAGCGGGCCCGCATCTTGAAGACTGATTTGTAAAAGCTGCCGAGAAAAAACAGGCACAGTGACTCCTAAAACCACTAAAAGGACCTGGAAAGTAATCATCAGTAAAAGCGGAAAAAGAACAATCCGATTATCTTTGATAAAGCTATAGCCAGCTTTAATTTCTTCCCAAAACTGAGAAAAACTAGAGAGCCAAGAACCTCGTTCAGGTTCATTTTTAGGCAAAAAGTAAACTGCCACGGCCGCCCAAAAAAGAGCTAATGAAGAAAGGATTACGGGATTGTTTTGGCCAAAAAAACGAATCAAAAGACCACTAGCGCCCAGGCCTAAGACCAAGGCACTTTGAGAAGTCAGCATAAAAAGGCTGTTGGCCAAAGGCAAGTCTTTTTTCTTTACCAACCAGGGAATTGAGGCTGCTTCTGCCGGGTTGTAAAACTGGTTTAAAAGAGAATAAAGGAAAACAATCGGATAAATTAAATAAATACCATCTTTGGTCGCCAAAAACAAAAGCACGGTTAGGGCTTGTAAAAGATTGGTGACTAGCAAAACTTTTCTTCTTTTCCAAAGGTCGACAAAAAACCCAGAAAAGGGGCCTAAAAAAAAGGCGGGTAAATAATAAAAAACCCAGAGAAAAGAAACAGCCAGAGTCGAGCCAGTTCTTTCATAAATTCTTAAGGCCATCACAAAATTAATCATGTTTAGGGTAATCTGCGAAAGAACCTGCGAAGTCCAAAGCAAAACAAAGCTGTGGTTAGTTTTGACAAATTTTAAAATCTCTTTTCTTTTCATTGTTCAAACTTTAGGTTTTTTTTGATGCCAACTAGTAACTGATTGATATTTTTCTCCTAAGTAAAAAAGCAGATTTTCTGAAAAAGCTGGTCCGATTAGCTGAAGCCCAATTGGCAAGCCTTGCTGAGAAAAACCAACATTGAAACTAATTCCCGGCAAACCAGCCAAAGAAGAGGCTTCAACCAAAATGTCTTGAAGTTCACCAAACATTGCTTCTCCTTTGGTGGCGCCTACTGGCAGAGCAGTCGAGGGCGTTGTTGGCGCCAAAAGCACATCAATCTCTTTAAAGATTTTCTCAAAATCTCGAACAATCAAAGTTCTGACTTTTTCTGCTCTTAGATAGAAAGCCTCATAATAACCTGAAGAAAGGCTATAAGTTCCCAGCATAATTCTTCTTTTGGCCTCGTCGCCAAAAGTATCTCTTCCTCGGCCATAGCGGATGCCATCATAACGAGCCAGATTAGAAGAGACTTCCGAGCGCTGAACCAGAGTGTAAACAGAAACAGACTGCTGAGGGTCAAGCAAAGCAACTTCTTGGATTTTGGCTCCCATACTCTTAAAAACTTGCAAAGCGTCCAAAACCTTTTCTTTAACTTCTTTTTGAATTTCTGGGAAAAAGTATTCTTTGGCAACGCCAATTTTTATTTCCTTCATTTTCTGCGGCATTTTCTTTGCTTTAAATTCAACCGAAGTGGCATCACGGGGATCTTTTCCTCTGAGAACCTCAAAAAGAATTTTGGCGTCCTCAACTGTTTTGCAAATTGGCCCAGGGCAATCTAGTGAAGAAGCCATGGCAATCAAACCCCAGCGGCTGACCACTCCATAAGTTGGCTTAAAACCAACTACTCCACACCAGGCCGCTGGTTGGCGGATTGAGCCAGCAGTTTCACTGCCAATAGCACCAATCGTCATGTCAGCGGCCACGGCCGCGGCCGAACCGCCTGAGGAACCGCCAGGTAAAAAATCTAGATTCCAAGGGTTGCGGGTAGTAAAAAATTGCGAGGTTTCCGTTGAAGAGCCATGAGCCCAAGCATCCATATTAGTTTTAGCAAAAATAATTGCTCCTGCCTTTTTCAAACGCTCAACTACTGTCGCTTCATAAACTGGCAGATAATTTTCCAAAACTTTGCTACTGGCAGTCGTTCTTATAGCTTGGGTTAAAAAATTGTCTTTAATTACCAAAGGAATTCCCCCAAGAGGCAGGTTTTGTTTTTCTCTTTTTTCTAACTTTCTTGCCTCACTTAAAGCAGTTTTACTCTCAACAGTGACAAAAGCCTTAATCTGGGGATCAAGCTTTTCTGTTTTTTTCAAACAAGCTTTTAAAAGCTCGCTTGCCGAGAACTTTTCCTTTTTTAAACCTACTTGAGCTTCGACAATAGTTAATTCTGATAAATCCATTTAAATTAAGGGCTTAAAAATTGATTTAACCTTAAAAAATCCTTTGTAAGTTGAGGGAGCATTGGCTAAAGCTTGTTCTTGACTCAAAGAGGGCCTAACTTCATCTGAACGGACGACATTAGTTAAGCCGCTAGTCTGAAAAGTAGGTTTTACCTTGCCAGTATCCAGCTTCTCCAAAGTAGCCACAAAGGCTAGAGTTTCTGACAACTGTTTAGTAAAAAGAGTTAGCTCTGCCGCTGATAAAACCAGACTGGCTAACTGGGCAATATGACGAACTTCTGACTGAGAAATTTTTTTCATTTATAACGATTCTTCAAGCGCTTTAATTCTTTCTTCAATCGGCGGATGAGTAACAAAAAGTTTGCTAAGCCAATCAACTTTTCCTTCTTTTCCTTTTAAAGGATTAATAATATATAAAGAAGCAGTCGCTTTGTTGGCTACTTCCAAAGGCTCAGGATCAAGGGCAATTTTTCTTAGGGCACTGATTAAACCTGAAGGCTGTCGGGTGAGTAAAATAGCGCCAGCATCAGCCAAAAATTCTCTTCTTCTTGATAAGGCTAACTGAATTAATTTGCCTATCAAAGGAGAAAGCAAAGCCAAAATCAGACCAAGCAAAAGAATAATCCCGCCGGCGTTTCCTTGGCCTCGGTCACTCCTTCTCCTAAAAGAGCTGCGCAGTAGCCAGTCAGAAAGCAAAACTATCATTCCCACCAAAACCGCCACCACTGACATCAACCTCATATCATAGTTTCTAATATGAGAAATCTCATGAGCAACCACTCCTTCAAGCTCAGTTTTACTAAGCTTGTCTAGAAGTCCGCTGGTGGCAGCAATGACCGCATGATCAATATCCCGGCCAGTGGCAAAAGCATTGGGAGCTGAATCTTCAATCACATAAAGCCGAGGCCGAGGAATTCCCGCGGCCAGGGCAATATTTTCAGCGGCAGTAAAAAATTTGTAATCTTGCTGCTTGTTGGCTGGCCGGGCTCGGGAAACTGCTAAAACAATTTTGTCTGAATACCAATAAGCAAAAAAACTAGTTATCCCAGAAAAAATCAAGGCCAAGCCAATAAACGAAGGCCCATAGCCTAAAGCTCTGCCAAGAAAGTAAGTGCTAAGAGCCACAAAAATGGCAAAACCAGCCACTACTAGAGCTGAGCGCCTTTTGTTATAATCCACTTGTTCATAAACGTTCAACACTTACCTCTCCTTTTTTATAAATCAACTTTCGGGGTTTTAGTTTCCTGGGTTGAGACTTCCAGGTGTTCTCCTTCTTCGGCCACTTTCAAACCTTTTTCTGGTGTGAAATTAAAGAGTTTGGCAACTACGTTGCTTGGGAAAGTCCTCACCATAATATTGTAATCAGCGGTTAAGTCAATTAAGGTCCTTCGAGAATACATCACTTTGTCAGCCGTATCTCTTAGCTCATCCATGAGTTTGGTAACGGTCTGGACTCCCTTAATCTCGGGCGTGCTTTCAACAATCACCCGCAAATCACCAATCGCTTTTTGCAGTTGCCGGTTGGCAGCCACCATTTCCTCAACATCTTTTTTGGCACTGGCGGCCACAATCGCTTTCCTGGCCTCAGTCAATTCCTTAAAAATCGTTTTTTCATGCTTTAGATAGCCTTTAACTGATTCAACTAAGTTGGGAATTAGTTCTGCCTGTCTCTTAAGTTGATTGCCGATTTCCTGGATTGAAGCTTGGATTCGGGTTTTAAGGGTGACAAACTGGTTGTAAGATAACCAAAGATAAACCAAAATAACTGCTAGAACAATAATAACAAGATAAATTAACATTCTTTCACCTCCTTTACTGGTTTTGAAAAATATTAAAAAAGTATATCACTAAGTTTGTTTAATGGTAAAGTGTTGATAACATTCTTTTTCTCGGTCCAGCCCCGTCGGGCAACCGCGACTCCGTATTTGAGCAACGCTATTTGACTCGCCTCATGAGAATCAGAATTTATGGCTAGTTTAACTCCGGCCTCAACTGCTTCGCGAACCAAAAAGTCAGGCAGATCCAAACGGTTTGGCAAAGCAGAAATTTCCAAGAATTTTCCTTTTTTTAAACAAAAATCAAAGATTTTATCCCAATCAAGCTCATATCCTTCTCGAACATCAATTACCCGGCCAGTAGGGTGGCCAAGAATTTTCGCTTTAGGGTGAGAAAGGCCTTGAAGAACTCGCTTGGTCATTTTTTCTCGGTTTAAACCAAAACTGCTGTGAACTGCAATAATGGCATAATCTAAATATTGGAAAGCTTTTTCGGGAATTGCCAATTCTCCAGAAGGATTAATATCAACTTCCAAGCCATTAAAGATTTTAATGGGTATTTTTTTTCCTCTTTTTTTCACAGCTCTTTCACTTGAGTAACTTATTTCCTCTAATAATACACTTTTCTTCCTTATTAAGTCAATTATTTGTTGGAGGGAATGTTGAGAAACTGAAGGGTTGTGTTCCGTAAAACCCAAATACTGGTAACCCAATTCTTCTGCGGTTCTGATCATTTCTTCAAAACTGGAAGCACCCAGATCATGGCTAGGCTCAATAGGGAAATTAGAATGAAGATGCAGGTCACCCTTGATATCCTTAAGCTCAACTAAGTCAGGCAACCCATCAGCCTTGCCCTGAGCAGTTCGCTCGGCAGCCTCAATCTCTCCCCTGCCCTCTCTTATTTCCGGTGGAATCCACTCCATGCCTAAATCATGATAAAACTCTTCCTCAGTTGGGTATGCTTTTATTTCTGCCTTTTTAACTTTGGTTTTTTTAATGCCATACTCAGATAAGGACAAGCCCTTACCTAAAGCATAACTGCGTAAATTGATGTTGTGCTGTTTGCTGCCAGTAAAGTATTGGAGCATTGCTCCATATCTTTGGGGCAAAGAAAGCCGGATATCAACTTGCTGGCCGCTTTCCAAAACTACTCTTCCCAAAGCTTCTTCTCCTTTGCTAACAACTTTTTTAATTTTTGGATATTTAAAAAAATATTCCATTACCTCTTTCGGGTTCTCGGTGGAAACGGAAATATCAATATCGCCAATCGTCGCCAACATTCTTCTTAAGCTTCCCAAAGGATGAGCCTCAACTACTTTGGGGTTCTTTTTTAGATAGGCAATCAGCTCCCGGGCTAAAGAGTCAGCCAGGTAAAGCGGCATCCTGGCGGTTTTCAGCTCGCCTTTTTCTAAAGCTTCAATTCCCGCCAGCAAATCCTCTTCCAGCTTTTCGCCAAAGCCTTCAAGGACTCTGACCTTACCCTCTTTGGCAGCCTTTTTAAGTCTTTTCACAGCTCCTTTTTCACTAGTGATATTGAGCTTTTGGACCAGTTCCAAAGCTCTTTTCGGGCCTACTCCAGGAATTTTTTCAAAAACAAACATTGAGGGCGGCAAGGCTTTCATTACTTGCTCAAAATGCTTTACCTTGCCAGTGCGAAAAAGCTCATCTAGATAAGAAGCAATTGATTTGCCGATTCCCGGAACCTCATCAAGCTTGCCCTCATCCCAGAGATCTTTAAGCTGGGAAGTGGAGTGTTCAACTGAGGCGGCGGCTCGCTGATAAGCAGCCACTCGGAAAAGGTCTTCGCCTTTAACCTCATAAGCAGCAGCAATGTTTCTTAAAATCTCGGCTATTTCCTGATTAGTGAAAAACTTAGCCTTTGGCATCTCTTTTACCCATCTTACTATCAGTTGACTAAACTAGCAAGCTAAAGCTATAAT
>DATKVU010000194.1:0-23567 GCA_035529915.1 Clostridia bacterium | reverse complement strand
GGGGTTGATAACCAGGTCATAAGTCCCAACAAATTCGACCAGTCTAGGAGAAAAGCCTTGTTTAAAACGATGAAAACCGTAGTAAGGGTGGTTAGGAGCCGGATTCGGCTCAATATCACCCCAAAGGTCAAACCGGGTGCAGCCGTAACTTTTCCCAAAACGAATTGCTTCCCACATCAAAAGTGTTGGCGCCATCAGCTCTTTATGCTCTCGGCTGGAAGCGCCATAAGGATAGTAAAGAGTCTGGTTAAAAACAAAAAGCAAGAAAGCGGCTAGAACTTTGTCTTGATACTGGGCTGTTAAAAGATGGGGAATACCGGCTGGTTTAAGAATTTGCCATTGCTGGCGATGATAATTTTTATTATGAGCATAAAAGCCTTGACGTTTGGTGGTTTCAAAAAGCAAGTTTAGATAATTTTCAAAAGCTTGGTCAGAGTTGTCTTCCTTAACCACTAGATTATGTCTTTGCGCCAAGCGAATATTATAGCGGGTTTTAGATTTAAAGCTTTTTAAAAGCTCTTCTTCGGATTTATCCAAATCAATGAGCGAAGTATATTTAGTAAATATGGGTTTGGCTGGCCTTAGCCCCAGTTTTTCTAATTCTTTTTTGTTTTCAGGGCTTTGTTCAACATCGGGCTCGATTTTAATAAAAATAGCACTATTTTGTCGGCCAATTTTTTTTAACTCATTTACCACTTTTTGGTTGGGCAATGAACTTTTGGGCAGATAACCAACAGAAAAGGGGATTTTAGAAGCCTGATGAAAACTAATCTGAAAGCCTTTCTTTAGTTTCTGGCCTTCAAAAAGCCCCAGCCTTACGAGTTGGTGACCTTGTTGGCGGCGAAATTCTCCCCATTCCCAAGATTGCAAGGGATGAGTGGCTACCTGATTAAAGGCAGCTTGATCTTGTTCGTCAATTTCTTTAGTCGTCAGCATGGATTTTATTATTTCTGCCTTTATGCTATTATAAAGCAAGAGTATTAACATGGCCAGGAAAGCAAAATCCCGCCGCTTAGCAAAGCCATCGAAGTGGCCAGTAGCAAACTTTACCAATTTTTATTGGAAACCAGAGCTAAGTCCCTTTTTCCGCTTTTTGCTGTTAACTGAACTGATTCTTTGCAGCTTTTGCGTTTTGGGAGCTGCCTTTTTAGCCCTACTGAAATTCGCCTACTCTTTCTAGAAGTTCTTCGGGGATATCAAGAAGAAAGCGGGAAATTTCGTTGCTTGACCTTTGACCAAAAAAAAGCCTTCGGCGAGTATGAACAAAAAAAAGCTTTTCTTTGGCCCGGGTTATCCCCACATAGCAAAGCCTTCTTTCTTCTTCAAGCTCATTTTTATCCAGCAGGCTGCGCGAATGAGGGAAAAGTCCTTCTTCCATGCCGACCATAAAAACTATGGGGAACTCCAAGCCTTTGGCAGCATGAAAGGTCATTAAAGTAACGGCTTTGCCTTTATCTTCTAAAGAAGGTTTGGCTGACTGTTGTTCTTGCTCTACCAAAGAAACATTTTCCAGAAAATCACTGAGCTGGGGAAATTGAGCGGCGACTGAACGTAGTTCCTTGATATTTTCCAAACGAGCCAAATCCTCTGGTATTTCTGGATCATAAGGACTAAGATAATCAGCGGCTTTTAGAGCGCCGTCAAGCAAGACTAAGGTATCAACCTGACTGGGGTTGGTTTTGGCCTTAAGCTTTTCAAGCCAATCTAGGAATTGCTGCTCTCGGCCTTTGCCCAGCTTTTCAATTCTTTTATGAGAAAGCGCCTCTTTTGGATTAGCAATTATCCTTAAGTAAGCTAAAACGTCTTTGATTTCTTTTCTCTGGTAGAATCGAGTTCCGCCAACAAGAATGTAGGGAATGCCGGCATGCAAGAAAAATTCCTCCAAAACTCGAGATTGGGCATTAGTGCGATACAAAATAGCAAAATCACGCAAATGATATCGACCACTCAAACGGGCAATCTGATTAACAATAAATTCTGCCTCCTTGCTTTCGCTACTGGCTTCATAAAGATAAGCTTTTTCTCCGGTTTTGTTTTTGGTCCATAATTTGAGAATAGGATGGGAAGTGTTTTGTCGAATAACCGAATAGGCAACATTAAGAATGTTTTGGGTCGAGCGGTAGTTTTGCTCAAGGTTAATTATTTTTAAATCAGGAAAATCACTTTTAAGATTAATTAAATTGCGAAAATTGGCTCCCCGCCAGCCATAAATACTTTGCGAGGCATCGCCGACAACCGTTAGCTGGCGCTCTCTTTTGCTCAAAAGCTTGCTTAGCACATATTGGGCCCGGTTGGTATCTTGATACTCGTCAATTAGAAGATAGCAATACTGATTTTGGTATTGACCTAAAACCTCGGAAAAATTCTTAAAAAGGTTAACGGTTTTGAAAAGAAGATCGCCAAAATCAACTGCTTGGTTGTGGCGTAGCAATTGCTGGTAATCAAGATAAATTTGCGCCACCGCTTTTTGCCAAGGACCGTGAGCATATTGGGGATATTCAAGCTCAGAGATAAGTTCATTTTTGGCTTGAGAAATGGTACTGATGACCGAGTTGGGTTGGTAGTTTTTAGGGGAAAGTCCAAGCTTTTTAATTACCTCTTTGAGGGCTTCTTTTTGGTCTTGCTCGTCATAAATAACATAGTTAGGCGGGATTCCCAAGAAATGGCCTTTGGTTCTCAAAACTTTGGCACAAAAAGAGTGAAAAGTACCGGCAAAAGGAAGAGTTTTGTCTGAGGATTTGCCTCCGGTAATCAATCTCCAAAGCCGTTCTTTCATTTCACCGGCCGCTTTATTAGTAAAGGTAAGCATTAAAATATTGTCGGCAGTAACTGCTTTTTCCAAAATCAAGTAAGCCGCTCGATAAGTTAAGGCTCGGGTTTTGCCACTGCCAGCACCGGCCAAAATCAACAAAGGACTACCTTCATAAGTGACCGCTTCTTGTTGTTTAGGATTGAGGTTTGCTAAAATGTCAGTCATGGTTAAAAAGGCGCTTTGGGCACTTTTCCTGGGCTTTTTAATTCTACTCTTTTTTGGGGGCTTTAAGTGTAGTTATTATATCAAAAAAAATTATTTTCAGCCGGTGAGGCAGGCTCAGGGGGTGAGTAATTTTTTGCTTTTAGGGATTAATGGCTCTGGAGCCGGGGACAGTGATTTAACTGATACAATTATTTTTGCCTCTTTAAATTCTCAAAGCCGAAAGCTAACCTTGCTTTCAATCCCCCGTGATATTTGGATTGAAGAGATGCAGGCCAAGATTAATACTGCTTATCATTATGGTGGCTTTGATTTGGTGCAAGAAACTTTCCAAGGTTTTTTAGCTCAGAAAATTGACTATATCTTGGTGGTGGATTTTGAAAGTTTCCGGAAAGTGATTGAAATTTTGGGTGGGGTGGAAGTAGAAGTTGAAGAAGCTTTTGATGATGATAAATATCCGATTGCTGGTAAAGAAAATGATTTATGTGAGGGCGACCCTCAATATCGTTGCCGCTATGAACATCTGCATTTTGAGGCGGGGCGGCAGCTGATGGATGGAGAAAGAGCTTTAAAATTTGTTCGTAGCCGCGGAGCCGAAGGAGATGAGGGAACTGATTTTGCCCGAGCCAAGAGACAACAGGCGCTCATCAAAGCAGTTAAGGAAAAGCTTTTTTCAAAAGAAATTTATCTTAGTCCAGGCAAGATTTGGGAGCTAAAAAAAGTTTTTGAGGAAGCGACTTTAAGCGAAATTCCTCCTAAGCAATATGGCAGTTTGTTGTTTTTGGCAGCAAAAGTTAATTGGCAGGGAATAAAAACAGCTTCATTAAGTGAAGACAATTTTTTGTTCCATCCTAAGACTCATTCTTCCAAGCAATGGGTTTTGCTTCCTAAAAGTGAAAGTTTAAAGGAAATCCAGGAGTTTGTTCAAGAATTAATCTGGCAATAGATAGATAGTGGTTTTGCCACTCTCGAAAACCTTTTTCCCTAAGGCTCTGAATTTGTTTTCTTGGAGCTGGGGATATTTGCTTCTTTCCATCTCACCAACGACGATATATTTAACTTGATATTTTTCTAAAAGTCTTTGGCTTTCTTTATTATCTTTTGATTCATAAATGAGTCTGACCTCTTCTGCTCTTTTACCTGGTTCATCATAAGCGCCTCGCCAAAGCCATTCATGAACCAGCCAACCCTGAATTGTCGGTAAACCAGTCGCCATGGAAATCCGATTATAATCAGTGTAACTGTCGCCGACCGCCTCCAAGACAACCACTTGACTCTTGAGGTTTTGATTAAGCCAAACTACTGCTTGATAGTCGTTGGGATAAAGCTTTTGCAGGAATCGCAGACCATAAAGACCTTGGTAATTGTAGGCTTTAAGCTCACCGTAGTAGCCTTTAATCGAGTAATAGGGATAAATGATCAAGGCGCCAATGAGCAAAACGAAAAGACTGCTTACTGCCTGTTTGCCGAATTTGTTTTTCAAGCTAGAAAGAGTGCGGGCAAAAATATAGCCAATGGCCAGGCAGTAGATAATAAAAGATTGGTAAGTTAACTTAAACATGGTATTGGCCCGATGATAAGAGGAAATGTAGATGTCTTTCAGATAAATAATCTCAGGGACAGCAATCAAAAGAGTAGCGACTAAGAGAATTAACAAAACAAAGCTGTCGGAAGATTCAAGCCTGGAGTTTAAGCTAGGTTTTTTGATAAGGGAAAATTTAATTTTTTCTCTAAAAAGCAGGACTAGAAAGACAAGAGCAAAGATCCAGGGGGCGCCCCAAAGAATCAGCAACTGATGGGGCAAAGAATGGGCGCGGACCAAGCCAATCCCTTTAGCAATCGATTCGAAATTGAGCAGGAAAGGTAAAACCAAGGCCAGACCGGCCAAAGAAATCAAACCTCCCACACCGATAGCCCGGCCCCAAGTTTTTTTTAAGGAGCCGCAAGAAGAGTAAAAGCTAGTCAACAAAACTAAACCCAAGACCAGCAGATAAATGGGAAAATCCCATTGGTTGGTCATAAACATTACTGCCAAAACCAAGGAAATTGGCAAGCTTAAAGAGCAAAAGTTGAAAGACAAGAGTTGGTTCTTTTTTTCTTTTAAGAAAAGAAAGAGATTAAAAGCAAGAGCGAGAAACAAAAGCACAAAGGGGATATCAGAAACATGGCCGTGAAGGTCAGAAACCACAAAAGAATAAGCAGGGAATTCATGAATGGTTTTATCCTCAACTTCAGGGCAATAACCAATATAGCGAGTTGCATTTGGATACCAATAACTTAAAGAGCCGTCACAATAAGGTTGGTTGAAAACCCCCATTTTGAGATTGTAGTAAGCAGGATGGAGATTAGCACCCAAGGAAATCAGCAAGGCAGAAATTAGGCCGCCAGAAACCACTAATCTTTTTAACTTTAAGTTTTGTCTCCTCTCTTTAAAAAAGAAGAAAATGAGATTACCGGCCAAAGAAAAAGTTAAAGCAAAGCTAAAAGCAAAAAGAGTGGCAATCATTAAGTTATAAGTAACCGCTGAGTCCAGACCAGAAAGCCGAGTTAAAAAAGCAGTCACAAAATGGCCGAAATAATAGTAGTTTATTTGCTTGCCGGCAAACCACATATCAGCCGGAGGAAAATATGAGCTTCTTAAAATAGAATTAACAAAGCCGAAGTCCATAAACTTTTCCAAGCCTTGGATACTGGGCTGGAAACCGCGGACTAAGGACCAAGCAGCCAGAGTGAGTAAAAACAAAAGCTCTTGGCCAATCCAAACTAGCACTAAAGAACGGCCGCCTTTAGGCAAAAAATCGTTTTTTTTAAGCAGCCAAAGATTGAAAATCAAGCCTGCTAGCAAGACCAGGCCAATTGATTCTCGAAAAAAAGGCAGCAGTTTTAAAGAAGCCAGCAGCCAGACTAAGTAAGCGGAGACTAGTATTCCCAAAACCTTGGCAAAAAGATAACCCTGGTCAAAAAATTGCTTAAAGATTTTTCTTGCCAAAGGTAGAAAGACCAAGCCGATTCCGAGAAGAAAAACCCACCAGAGGAAAACTGTTCCCAAATCAGAAAGCATAAGGATATTTTAAGAACGAGGCGGTCTGATTGCAACCATAGTGATGTCAAAACTTAAGGTTTAGTATAATAAACAACTAGATGGCCGAGAAGATTAAAATTGCTTTTGACCTAGACGGAATAATTATTGATAAGCCCCCTTTTGTGCCCAAAGCTTTGTTGGAGTGGCTTTTTCGAGGCACTTTTATTCATCAGTTGCAGTATCGTTTTCCCCAAAATCGTTTGGAGCAGCTGATTCGCAAGCTTTCCCATTTTTATCTTTTCCGGCCGCCTTTAACTCAAAACATTACTTTAATAAAAAAAATTGCCCAAGATAAACGGTTTTTAGTTTTTGGCGTTTCTGGCCGCTATTCATTTTTGGAAAAAGAGACCAAGATTTGGCTAAAAAAAAGAAAGCTTGCCAGTCTTTTCAGGCAAGTTTTTTTAAATTTAAAAAATGAACAACCCCACTTATTTAAAGAGAAGATTTTGAGAAAAATCAAGGCAGATATTTTTGTTGATGATGATAAGCTCTTGGCCGATTATTTGGCCCAAAAGCTTAAACAAACCAAGATTTATTACTATTCTAAATATAATGAGCAATGTCGATGGGCAAAGACGATTTCTTCGCTTAAAGAGGTACTGGAATGAAGATTCTTTTTGTCCTTACTTATTACCGTCCTCACTGGACTGGCTTAACTCAATATGCGGCTCGCTTGGCCGAAGGACTGGCCAAAAAAGGCTATCTGGTGGAAGTCCTTTGCAGCCAGCACGAAAAAAGTTTAGCCCGTCAAGAAAAAATTAAAGGGGTAAGGGTTTTCCGGCTTCCTTTTCTTTTTCGTTTTCTAAGGAGTGTGGTAATGCCGAGCTTTCCTTTGGCCTTGTGGCAGAGGATAAGAAAAAACCAGGCAATAGTGGTTTATTTGCCTTTTCAAGAAGTGGCTTTGGTGGCTTTAGTGACTAGAGTTTTGGGTAAGAAACTCTTTTTGGTCCATAATGGCGATTTGGTTTTGCCCCAAAAAGGTGGCTGGAGAAATCGGCTGATAGAAAAAATTTATTGCTGGCTGACGGCTTTTTCGATTGCTTTGGCCAATGCGGTGATTATCCAAACCAAAGATTATGCTCAAAGCTCTGGCCTGCTCTCCTGTTTTCCCCAAAAATGGCGAATAATTTTACCTTTATATGATTTGCCAGCCGTTAGTAAGGCAGAGGTTGAAAACTTTAAAAAGAAAAACCAACTCGGAGGCAAAGTCCTGATTGGCTTTTCCGGCCGATTGGTGGAAGAAAAAGGAGTTGATTATCTTTTACAAGCTATTCCTCTGGTGGTTGAAAAAATCCCTGAGGCTCATTTTGTTTTTGCCGGAGAGTGCAAAGTCAAATACGAGAATTTTTGGCAGGGAATTAGGCCTTTAATTGAGAAAAACCGAGCCAGTCTTACCCTTTTGGGGCTGCTAAAGAGCCAAAAAGAAGTTTTTAGCTTTTATAAAGCAATTGATGTTTTAGTTCAGCCCTCAAGGACTGATTGTTTTCCTTCTTCGCAAATTGAGGCCTTGCTTTCCGGTATTCCTTCGGTTTGCACGGACATTCCTGGAGCCAGCTGGGCAGTGAGCAAGACCCAGATGGGAGTTTTAGTCGAGCCCCGAAACCCGTCAGCTTTAGCTAAGGGAGTACTTGAAGTTTTGAAAAACAAAAGAAAATATCAAGCTCAACAGGGAAAAGTAAAAAAAATTTTTGATAATAGAAAAATATTAGCCGAGTATGAAGAGCTATTTAAAAAAGGTTGAGGAGATATTAAAGGCAGAGCCAGACCCGGCTTTTGCTCGGAGAGCAAGAATTATTTTTGCTAATTTAGAGCTCAAAAATGGCCAGAAAATTTTAGATGTTGGCTGCGGACGAGGTTTTTATCTAAAAACTTTGGCCGCTTTGGGTCTGAAACTTAATCTTCATGGCATAGATTTAAACCAAAAATATCTGGATGTGGCCCAAAGAATTGTCAAAAAACCAGTTCATTTGACTAAAGCAGAGGCTACCAATCTTCCTTTTAGAAAGAATTCTTTTGATCGAATTATTGCCTCAGAAATTTTAGAACATATTCCTAATGACGAAAAAGCTATTTCGGAGATCTATCGCGTTCTTAGGCCCAACGGCATTGCTATGATTACGGTTCCCAATAAAAACTATCCTTTTTTTTGGGACCCTTTAAACTGGAGCCTGGAAAGACTTTTTAATTGGCATCTTCCCTCAAACATCTGGTGGTTGGCTGGTCTTTGGGCTGATCATCTACGGCTTTATGAAAAAAAGGAACTGGGCAAAAAGCTTAAAAAAGCCGGTTTTAAGATTAAGAAAACCTGGAATACCACTCACTACTGTTTCCCCTTCTCCCATTTTCTTTTATACGGAATTGGCAAAAACCTAGTTGAGAAGGGTTTTTTTAAATCTTTTAATCGCTTCGAGTCTCAAACCAAGAGTTTCTTGCTTGATAAGCTTTTGCTTAGTCCCTTACGTCAGTTTGACGGTTTTAACAAAGATTGCTCGTCTTTTTCTTCAGTCAATATTGTATTAAAGTTAAGAAAGTGAAGAGAGCTATTCCTTTTATTTCAGTTATCTTTTTAGCTGGAGTCCTACGTTTAGTCTTTTTGCGAGTGATTCCCCTAAGGGTTGATGGTGATTCTTCAAAATTTGCCCTAGATGCTCTTGAAGCTTGGAAAGAGCATTGGCCGTTTTTTTCGACAGGATGGTACGGACACACTAACGCACTTTTCTATTTTATTGGCCTTTTTATTAAGCCTTTTTCCGACCCGCTTCTAGGAATAAGACTTTTTTCGGTTGTCGGTGGCATGTTGGGAGTTTTGGCTACTTATCTTTTGGGAATGGACTTTTTCAACCGCCGAGTTGCTTTTTGGTCATCATTTTTTTTGGCGGTTTGCCCGTTTCATCTCTTAATTTCTCGGGTGGGGACAGAGGCGGTTTGGGTGACTTTTTTTGCCCCGTTTTCGTTGTATCTTATGGTCCAAAGCCATTTCTGGGCCACGATAGCGGCAGGAATGGTTGTGGGTATCGCTCAATATATTTATCCCAGCGCTCGTCTTTTGCCGATAACTTCGATTTTATTTCTCTTTATGGCTTTTATTTGGCAAGGATCTTTTAAGAAAAAGCAACTGCTTTCTCTCGGCAAAAATCTGGCTTTTTTTTTCTTGGGCTTTCTTTTGGTCTACTCCCCGATGATCAATTACTATCGCAATCACCAGAAGGAATATTGGGCAAGAGTTGAAATTGTGGGAATCTTCCAGTCTGGTTGGCTAAAAGCAGAAACCCAAACCCAGCCGCTTTACAAAGTTCTTTTAAAAAAGACTATTGATAGTTATAAAGTTTTTTGGTTTCCAATTAAACGAGGAGCACAATTTTGGTATTTTAAGACTCCCTATCTTGACCCCTTTCCTGCAGCTCTTTTTACATTGGGACTAGGGGAAGCAATCTGGCTTTTTAGGAAAAGATATCAAAGCTCTTATTTGCTGATTTTTTTCCTTACGAGTGTCTTTTTTGCGGGAGTTTTAACTGTTGACTCACCCACGCCCAGTCGCTATGCCATTGTTTTACCATTCCTGGCTCTTTTCTGTGGCTTGGGAATAGAGAAAGTGATTACCATTTTCCGAGACAAAGCTATCGTGGGTGGAGTAATAATAATTTTGTTAGCTCTCAGCTCCTACTATTCATACTATATTCATGAAACCAGGGAGACCTGGAAGTATGATTTCAACACTCAAATTGCCAGCCTAGCGGGAAGATATTTAAGGAAGATTAAACAAGACTATCAGATTTACTTTCTTTCAAGTGATTATCTTTCTTATGGCTCTGTTCCCTCATTAAGATTTTTACTTGGTAAAGAAGGTATTGATATCAACGGTCCGATATTAGAGGAGACAAGTAAAATCGATTACTCCCGGCCTTATGTTTTAATTGTGCCCATAGGCAAAAAAGACGATTTAGATGCTTTGCAAAAAGCTGATCCTAAAAGCTTTTTAAAAACGATTTACAATCCCTTGGATGAAGAACTCTTTTATCTTTTAAGCAATTTTAACCTTTATTAAATCCGCTTTTTTTAAAGATGATTACCTTGGGGTGGTCGTAAACCGTAAAAGCTTCTTCAGCCCAATCATCAGGTAAGCAAAAAAGATAAGGTTTTATGGGTGGGAAGCAGGGATAAGAGGTAAACTCCGCCACTTTTTCAAAACCGAGTGAGCCGTCAAAAAGCGATTGGTAATACAAAGAGGTTTTGGGGTAATAATCAGGGTGTTGAGGGATTGAGCCATAAAGACGGTTTGAAGAAAGAATAATATAGTCGGTTCTTTCCAGTTGAGAGTTAATTTTTTCCCATTTCCCCGGCGTTTCCGGGTCGTAAAGCGAAAGCATCTCTATTTTATATTGGCCGGGATTTTCTCCTGGCAGATAAAGCGGCAGCGGGTCATCCCAGTGCTCGTTGGCCAAGGTTGAGCCAGCGGCGAGATGCTGATAAATCCATTCCGAAGCTGTTGCCCGCGTAATCGGCCGAGTATAAATAGAAAGAAAGGAGAAAGGGTAAACCAGGAGAACAACGAGCAGTAAATAGCCAACCAGGGGGCGTTTGACACGTTTTAGGAATTGAGCGCTAAGCAAGGCTAAAAAAGGATAAATTGGCAGAAAATATCTCATTGTTTTGCAAAATTGAGTGCCTTGATAGAGAAAAAGAGCCAAGACCCAAAAAAGAATCAGGAATTGAGCAAGAGTTTTTTGCTTTGAGGTTACACCAACTGCTGTTGCGACAATGGCAATAATTCCCAGGGGCAAACCCAGGCCCCAAAAAACAAGATTTTTTAAAGGGAAGATAATTGCTTTTGTTTTTTTCCACTGAATACTGGGTGGAAACCAGGTATCTGGCTGATTGAAGGATTTTAACTGCTCGAAATTGGCCAAAAGCTGAGGGTTAGGATGAAAATCCAAAAAGTTACTGCTGGCAAAAATCGAAGGTTGGTTGAGACGAAGGGTCAGGTAGCTGGCAACCAAGAAAAGCAGTCCGGAGAAAAAGACTTTTCTAAAGATTCTTTTCTTTTTCCAGGAGTGGCCCAAGAGATAAAAATAGCCCAGGCCAATAATCGGTAAGAAGTAAAGAGCAGAGACTTTGCAAGCCAGAGCCAGGCCAAAAGAAATACCAAGAAAGGTTGTAGCTAGTAGTGAGTAGTGAGTAGTTAGGAGGACAAGTAGATAGAAAGAAAGGACAATAAAAAAATTCAAAAATGTATCCACGGTAAAGAAATGGGAAAGCTGAATCGGTAAAACCATAATCGAGTAAAGAAAAGCGGCCCAGAGACCCACTTTTTCGTCGTAAACTTTTCGGCCGATTTTAAAGACTAAAAAAACTACTCCCAGGTCGAAAAAGGCGGAAAAAAATCGACCCACAAAATGGATATTAGTGTAATCATGGTATCCGAGCAACTCACCTACCACTTTAGTCAAATAAAGTGGGAAAGTGCCATAAACAAAAAAGTCATAGCCGACGTTAACAGGATTCATAGGAGAAATTTTCGGGTTAAGATAGACAAGGAAACTTTGAGAAGTTTTGATGGCGGTAACAACCATTGTCAAAAAGCGCTCATCCGGATGAAGATGTTGGTTCTGGTCCCAATTAAGACCATAGAGTCGGAAGAAAGCCGCCAAGACTAAAATTAAGACGATTATTAGTTTATGGCGATACTTTAAATAGTCTTTCATATTCTTCTTTTGTAAGCTGAAGACTTTTTTGATAAATTCTAATAACCGGATGATCAAAAACCGACCAAGTTTCTTCTGCTTTTTCATCGCTAAAAAACGCTGGCAAAGGAGAAATTTCTTTAATCAATTTAAAACCAAGTTTTCCAGAAAAAAGTAACTGATAATATTGGGCGGTCTTGGGATATTCAAGGGGCAGCCGCAAGTGATTGGCAAAAATTCGGCGGGAGGGAATAAAAAGATATTCGGCTTCCCCCAGTTGTTTTAGGAGTTGGGAGAAAAGTTTGGGATTGTCGTCTAAGTGATAAAAATCAAAAGAGGCCATTGATAAAGAATAATTGCTGTTTAAGGGTTGGTTTGGGTCGGCAATAGGAATATCAATCACATTACCGCTTTCTGAAAGCACTTTTGCCCCAGAAGGAATGTTTTGATAAATCCATTCTGAGGCAGTCAAGCGGATGTCAGGCCGAAAATAAATAGAAGAGAAAATTAAGCCTGGGATAAGAGCTAGAGTTACCAAGAGGCCCAAAAAGACAGGGGTTTTTTTAAATCGAGAAAGAAACAATACCGCAAAGAGAGGGAAAAAAGCAAAAACAGGCGCCATAAAGCGAGTCCATTTGCAAAATAAAAAAGATTGAGACAAAAAGTAAACCAAAAATGAACTAAGAACTACCAGTAATGGAAAATGACCTGAGGTTAAGCTTTTATTTTTGATAAGCCTTTTTATTAACCCAAAAGCAATCACCAAAAATCCTAGCAAGCCCAGAATAAAAATTGGCCAGCCCAAAGCATAAGGGAAAATTTTTTGCAATTGAAAAAGAATTGGGGTGGTCTTGAAAAATTGACGAGTATAAAAAACAAGAATTTGACCAATGGCAACTTGGGTTTCATAAAAAACAATTCTTTTGCTCTCAATAAAGTCAAAAATTAAATAGGGGGAAGTAAGCAGTCCAAAGCCAAGTGCCAGCCCAAAAGCAGAAAGACCCCCAAGCAAGGCTCTTGCCTGCTTGGATTTAAAAAACTTAAAAAAAGAAACTAAGGCTAAAGGAAAAAAGAAAATCAAGGCCGAAATTTTTGTTCCCAGAGCAATCCCCAAAAATACTGAAGCTCCAAAAAAGTTTTTAAAACTGGCTTTTTCGAGAATCATTAAAGAAAAATAGACTACTCCTAAGAAAGCAAAAGCGAGCAAGGATTCGGTAGTGCCAAAATGAGAAATCTGAATTAACCCGGGAGTAAAGGCGGCCAGCAGAGCCGCCAGCAAGGAAAAGCGCTTATTTTTTACTAATTTTTGAGCAATCAGAAAAACCAAATAGACGCTTCCTGAGCCAACCAGGGCTGACCAAAAACGTAAAAAGAAAATTGCTTCGGCAAGGTTAACAAAGCTAAGTTTTATCCAGGGGATTTGGTTATAAAGCCAGGCAGAAAGGCAAGTTAAATAAAGCGGTAATTGGCCGTAAGCAAAAAAACCGGGATTAAAACGGTTTTCCCAACTGATTCGAATAATCGCCGCGGCCATATTCCATTCATCCGGATGAAAATGGTAAGGCAATCCCCAGCTTAGGCCTCCCAGACGCAAAAAGGCGGCCAAGAGCATTATTACTATCAGCCCGAAATTGCTTTTCTTAAGATTTCTTAATTTCATCGGCAAGCCTCTTCCCCAGTTTAATAGCATAATTAACTCCTCTGTCCTGAGGATAAACATGGTGAAGAGAGGTCCAATATAAGCCAGAGGTTGAAAGCAAAACTGGCAGGATTTGTTTTGAATAATTTAGAGAAATTATTGGCTGAGCATAAGAGTCTTTAAAAAGCCAAGAGCCAAGAAGGTTTTGTTTAAAGTCAAATTCAGCTTTGATTTTTTTCAAATAAGGTAAAAATTCGGCCAAAACTTCTTTTTTGTTCAAACTAAAGTAATGATGCTTGGCAGGATAATAACCGCCCACATACAAAAGGTGCTGGTTAGCATAATGCTTGGGACTAATAAAGTTAGTGTGTTCAACCACCGCCACAAAGGGAAAGCGCTGATTGTTGATATTAAGCCAGTAGGTCCCTTTGGTCAGAAAGGTTTTTTTGAGAGCCAAAACCAGGCAGAGACTGCCTAAGCTTTTCAGCTTTGCCAGTTGTTTTTTTTCTTTCTCGGTTAAGTGGGGGTAAAGCTTAAGAACTGATTGGGGGGAAGTAGTAAAAATAACCCGATCAAAGTTTTCTGGCCACTTTTGTTTATTGAAAAAAACTTCAAATTTCTGGTTGTCTTTTCTAACTTGCTTAATTTCTTTACCGACTACTATCCTGCCGCCGTTTTTTGAAATTTTTTCGGCCAAGGCCCTGATTAAAACTTCAGTCCCTCCTTCAAAATAGCCTAGAGCGAAACTTCGCTTTTGAATTCTTGTCCAAAACCAGGAAGCAGGAATTTGCTCAGCGAAAGTGCCGAATTTACTCTCAAAAAGCGGTTGCCAAACTAAAGCAAAAACTTTTTCTCCCATGGTTTTTTTAATAAAAGAAATGGCCGTAATATTTTCCAGAGGTTGCCAAAAGGGATTTATTTTTAAGAGAGCGCTTACTAAGCCTAATCTTATTTTATCCGCCATCCCCAGTTTGGGGAAAGATAAGATACTTTGAGGACTATCAAAATGGAAAATTTGACCGTCAATAAAAATTGAAGTTTTTGGTTTTCTAAAAATTAGTTTCTTTTCAATTCCTAATTCTTTAACTAGCCTTAGCAACTGCCTATCAGAGGTGAAAAAGTGATGAAAATAGCGCTCAAGCGGCCATTGCCAACCCCCAGCTTGAAAGCAAGAGGCGAGCCCGCCTAAGGTTTCTTCTCTCTCAAAAAGAGTCACCGAGTGCTGACGGGAAAGGAAATAGGCAGCGGAAAGACCAGTCATTCCTCCGCCCACAATGGCAATCTTCATCAGTTGTATTTTAATACATTTGAAGCGATTTTAAAAAATGATTAAAGCTGCTCCAAGAAGAAAGCTGGCCAAACCTGCGCCTAAGAAAAATTTGCTTGGCCAAACAGTTCCCGAAGCTGGGGTTTCGGTTTCGCTAGCAGTGGTGGTCACTTTTGGAGTAGGAGTGACTACTGAGGGAGTCGGGCTGGTTTGGGCTGGTGTAAGAGTAGCCGTTGGTTTGGGGGTGGAGGTGGCTGGGACGCCCTCTCCTGAGGGAGTGGCCGTAAAAGAAGGCAGATCACTCTCGCCGGCGGCCAGAACTACAAAAGAGCGGCTCACCTTTTGGACGATGCCATTGGCATCAATATAGGAAATAGTGACTTTATGTTCGCCAGGAGAGAGAGGGATGTTTGGTGACCAGCTCCATTCTCCTTGGGTATTAACATTAGTTTGCGAGGCAATCTTTTCTGTTGATTCAACTTCAATGGTGAGTTTCTCGCTCTCAGGACCAGTGCCAAAAAACTCAGGTATGACAGTATTTACTTCTTCGTTTTCCGCCGGGAAATTGATAGTTAGTTTTAGTCCGGCCGCCGGCGATAATTGGCTGGGAGCTTGTAGACCAGTCTCTTTTTCTCCTCCTTGGCCGTAGGGCAAGGTAGGAATAGCAGTGGGTGAAGAAAGTTGTTTTGAAAAATCATAGCTTTGACCTAAAACAATGTCTGGGGTTGGACTGTCATTGCCAGTAGTAAGAGTGGCATTAGCAGTTCCCTGTTCTCCTTTTACAAAAATTTCCTCAATTTGAGCCTCACGGTCATACTGAGCAAAATCTACCAGGTCCAAGCTTCGGGCCATTGAAAGAGGGATCAACCAATGCCCCTCAGCATCGCTAAGACTGGCCTGGGTAACGGCGTTGGCAAGGGAGAGAAAAACAACATGCTCTGAGGCTGGTTGTTGGTCAGGGGTTAAAATTTTTCCAAAAGCAATATCATTATCGGTTGGCGCTTTCGCAGGCGCAGTTGTCACCTCAAAAGGCTTTCCTGAATTGTCGAATTGGCGGCCCTGAGAAACAATTTTAAAGTAATATTTGGTTTCCGCTTTTAAATTATCAGCCAAAACAAAGTGAACCCGGGAGTGAACCGACTCGCTTTTTTCTCGATCACGGACATCTTTTCTGATTTCACCCAGATCTTTGGTTTCTCCTAGGGAGACTGCTCCTTCGACTTTTTCGGTAGTGAACCAGCTAACCACAAAAGAAGAATTATTAATATTGGTTATTTTTAACTCTTGGGGCGCAGCCGCCGAAAAAGCCTGGGAGCCTAGATACTGGACCCTGTTAATCAAAAAAATTCCCCCTATTAGTCCAAGCAGAGAAATGATTAGACCAAGCGGAATGGGCAGGTGTTTTGGCGCAAGATATCTTTTCATAAGACCTTTAGGCTTAAAATTTTCTCTTTTTCAGCTCTTCAAAAACAGTCCCATCCAGTTTGGGATTGAGTACCCGGGTTTCTTGGGGAGTTAAAGTTGCTTTTTCTTTTTTGTTTAAAGTTCGGTAAATACTTAAGTATATCCAAAGGATGGTAATCGTAAGAGTCAGGATAGAGATAATCAAAATTTGTTGACTGGAATCCTTTTTCATTTTTGGCTCTCTTTCTGATCGGCTTTCTTTTCAAAAGAAGCTTGACCGCTAACTCGTAAAGAGAGTTCTGAGAAATCTTCTTTCTTTATTTCTTCAAAAAAAGCGGTTTCAGTTTTCAAAATTCTTCTGGAAGCCTCAAGCTGGTTAAGAAACTCCTTAAGAGTAAGATATTGGCCAGTGGCGCTAACAGTAAAGTTAAAAGAGTTGACTAAGAGAGGTCTTTTCTGGAAGGATTTGGGATCGCTCTCGATCCGCTCAAAGCTTAAAGTTTTTAATTGAACCCCTGAAGAGCTGGCAATTTGTTCAAAAAAATAGGCCAGGCGAGGAAATTCACTTTTTCCCGGTAAAGCTTCATCGAGCAAAGGAAAGAAATCCACATATTTAGCCTGCTCAGCCTGAGCAGCGATAATAGAATCAATTTTCTCTTGCAGTTTTTGGCTAGCTAGCCTTTTGTCTTTAATTTCTCGATTAAGTTTGGCGATAGTAACCAAGGTCGGCCTGATCGCCATTAAAGAGAAAAAAGAAACCGTAAATATCGACAAAGACAGCCAGGCAAAGGAACTAATCTTTTTGGAACCGACCCCTTTGCTTAAATTAGTAAAGTAGCGTCGGTAGCGAAAGTACTCGTTTTTTAAACTAAGGTTCATATATAGCACTGATACTAAAGCTAATTCCTGGGAGTCCTTCTTTTCGGGATGAGACATCGGTTAAAGCCACTTGACTAAAGCGAGAATTTTTAATCAAGCCGGCCAGGAAAACACGCAGACCACTATCGCTTAAGGCAGCGCCTTCAATTATCAGGGCTTCTTCTTCAAAACCAATTCGGGTAAGCATTACTTCCAAAGGAAGCAGCTTGCTTATTTCAACGATTGCTCCTGAAGGCTTTTTTTCTTCTGCCAGGAGCCCTTTGATGATTTTGATTTTGTCTTGGGTTTGGCGGAAATTTTCCTCAAAACTGGCAGCTGAAGCTACGATGGCAGTTTTTTGTTTAACCTCGTCAAAAAGATTAGCCAATTGGGTATCAAAGTAAAAGCGAGATAAAAAAGCGCAAATAACCACAAATTCGGTTAGAACGACAATCCATCTGCCGACTGAGACTGCCCATTGAACAAACTGACCAGTCGTTGAAAACTCAAATTGATCTTTAGGAAGAAGATTAATTTTCTTTTTCGAAGCCATAAGTCCAGTATATTAGGAGAGTAAGCAGTTGTCAAAGCAGTAAAGAAGCCAAAAATCAGGCTGGTTTTGAGCCTACTATTTTAGCAGCCTGGCTTTTAATTCGTTGGGCCTTGTTTTTGTGGAAAACTTTGCTTTTAGCCATTTTATCAGCCAAAGAATAAACAGTCCCCAGGCCTTGGGAATCTTTTTTAGTTTTTAGTTTCTTGATTTGGGCCTTCAAAGCTCTTTTTTTGCTTTTATTAAGCAAGGTTCTTTTTCGGGTTTGTCTTAAGGCTTTTTGGGCGCTTTTAATAATTGGCATCTGGCAAACCGTATCCTATCAATTACCCCTTTAAAAAGCAAGCCCTTTTCCGTATACTTCTTATAAGTTTAGGTTCCCTTTAGGATTTTAAGATTTGCTTTTATGGTGAAAATTAGGCGCTTTTGGCAAAATGGTCGTAGTCTTTTGACCAGCCGCCAATCAGGGGTTTTGTCGGCTGCCTTGGTGATTGCTTCGACCTATGGCGTTTCCATGCTTTTGGGGATTTTGCGGGAGCGATTAATTGTCGCTCGATTTTATGCTTGTTGCCGGCAGCAACTTGATGTTTATTATGCTGCTTTTAGGCTGCCAGATATGATTTTTCAGCTAGTGGTTATCGGTGCTCTTTCGGCTGCTTTTATTCCTGTTTTTTCTGAAAGACTTACCAAAAACGAGAGCGATGCCTGGCGCTTGGCTTCATCGCTGATTAATTTACTTTTAGGATTCTTTCTAGTTTTAGCAATAGTTATTTTTATTGGCGCTCGTCCTTTTTCTTCTTTGATTACTGGCAATTTTGCTCCTTGGCAAATTGAGCTGATGGCACAAATGACCCGAGTAATGCTCTTGGCCCAAATCTTTTTCTTAATTTCCAATTTCTTCTCGGCAATTGTTCAGTCTCATCAGCGCTTTTTGCTGCCTTCGCTTTCCCCAGTGGTTTACAATTTAGGAATTATTTTCTCGGTTCTTTTGCTTTCTCGCCCTTTGGGGATTTGGGCAGCCACTTTGGGCGTTCTTTTGGGAGCATTTTTCCATCTGACGATTCAGATACCTTTAGTTTTGAAATTAGGCTTTAGATACTCTTTTGTATTTGATTGGGCTCATTCAGGAGTAAGGCGGGTGACCAAGCTGATGTTTCCCCGAACTTTAGCCTTGGCAGCCGGTCAAGTAGAAGCGACAGTTTCTTTGTTTTTGGCCACTTCTCTTTCCCCTGGTTCCTTGACAATTTACTATTTGGCCCAAAGATTAGTTGACTTGCCAGTTAGATTGGTGGGTACTTCTATTGGCCAGGCAGCTTTACCTTTGCTTTCTTTGCAATTGGCTGAGGCCAAACTGGAGGAGTTTAAAAAAACTCTCAAACAGTCCTTAGGGCAAATTCTTTTTGTGGCCCTACCGGCGACGACCATCTTTTTGGTTCTGCGCGTTCAGCTAGTTCGTCTTGCCTATGGAGCGAAAAGTTTCCCTTGGGCAGCGACTATTACCACTGGTCGGACACTGGCGGCAGTCGCTTTTTCTATTTTTTCCCAGGCAGCGGTTCAGCTTTTGGTCAGAGGTTTTTATGCTCTGCATGACACGACTCTTCCTTTCGTTGTCAGTTTAATGGCCGTGACGATGAACATTATTTTAAGCCTGCTTTTTATCTTTAGTTTTAACTTAGGAATTTTTGGTTTAGCCTTGGCTTTTTCAATTTCCAATTTTTTCAACTTCATTTTTTTACTAGCTCTTTTTCATTTCCAGAGAGTCAAGTTTCTTGAACGGCAGGATCTCTACTCTTGGTTTAAAATGGGCTTGGCCGCTGGAGCAGCCGCTTGTTTTTCTTGGGCCTCAATGAGAGTCATGGATTTGTTTGTTTTTGAGACGACTAAAACCCTGCCTCTTTTGTTTTTAACTGTTATTGCTGGTAGCGTTGGCCTTTTGGTCTATCTACTGTTGGCCCGCGCTTTTAAGCTTCGAGAACTGGCAATGATTTTTGAGCTGAGCCGTAAACTTTCTCGTTGGCGCCAGGCGCTTTTCTCAGTTGAAGAGATTATTGAGCCCCATCCTGATACTGCCCCTGGAGCCTAAAAAATCTCTTGACAATTTTTAGCAATCATGATATACATTTGCTAATGACCGACTTAAACGAGCGCCGAACTAAAATCCTCAAATCAATTATTGAAGAATACATTGAGACGGCCTTACCAGTTGGCTCTAGTACAATTGAAAAAAAATACAGCTTGGGTATTTCTCCGGCGACTATTAGGAACGAGATGGTCAAATTAACCGAAGGGGGTTTTTTGAAAAAAGTTCATTCTTCTTCTGGTCGGGTGCCTACCCCGACAGCGCTTAAATATTATGTCCAAAATTTAATGAAAGAGCAGGAGCTTTCTTTGGCCGAAGAAGTGGCGGTTAAAGAAAAAGTTTGGGATTATCGCCACGAGCTGGATAAGCTTTTGCGAGAGATGACTCGGGAGTTGGCTTTTCGCACCAAAGAGCTGGCCTTGGCAACGACTGATGAAGGCAATCTTTATACTGCCGGTTTAGCCAATATTTTGGAAGCGCCCGAATTTTTTGATATTGACCTTACCAAAGCCTTGCTTTCCTATTTGGATGAAGTTGATTTTTGGCAGAACTTGATTAGTCGAGCGACGGCTGAAAGTGAAGTAGAGGTTTTGCTCGGAAGTGATTTGGGCAGCGAGCTTTTTGAGCCCTGTAGTTTTGTTTATCGGCGATTTGAAGTTGGTTCGCGAAAAGGGGCAATTGGGGTGGTTGGTCCGGCCCGGGTAAGATTTGGTCGGATTTTCCCGACCGTCCGTTACTTTGGCGAGCTTTTGGATGAAATTTTAGCTAGTTGGTAAAAAATGAAGAAGGGTCAGAAGGCCAAGATAAAAGAGGAAGAAATTCAGGCTCAAATTGCTCAGATTGAGGAGCTAACTAATTGTTGGAAAAGAGCTTTGGCTGATTATCAGAATTTGGAGAAGAGGTTTGCTAAAGAAAAAGAGGATTTTATTGCTTTTGCTAATGAGACTCTTATTCTAAAGCTCCTTTCGGTTTTGGATAACTTAGAAAAAGCCCAGGATTATTTGAAGGATCCAGGGCTGCAAATGGCAATTGATGAGTTCAGGAAGATTTTGGCCGAAGAGGAGTTGGAAGAAATAAAAGCCGAAGGGAAAGATTTTGACCCAGCAGAGATGGAAGCAATTGAGGTTCAAAAGGGTGAGAGTAAGGCTGAAGTAGCCAGAGTTTTAGAAAAAGGCTATCGACTTAAGGGCAAGCTACTTAAACCAGTTAAAGTGATGGTTAATAAATAAAAGATTAAAGGAAAAAGGAGGTAAAAAATGGGAAAAATTATTGGTATTGATTTAGGAACCACCAACTCTTGTGTGGCAGTAATGGAGGGAGGTTCTCCCAAAGTAATTTATTCAGCTGAAGGACGAAATGTAATTCCTTCGGTAGTTGATCCGGTAAAACACATCGTTGGTGATGTGGCCAAGCGCCAAATGGTCCTCAATCCCAAATCCACTATCTTTTCTATTAAAAGATTAATGGGGAAAAAGTATCAAGACAAGACAGTTCAAGAAGATATTAAATGGCTTCCTTATAGTATTAAAGAAGGTCGAGACGGAATGGCGGTAATTGAGGCTGAAGGCCGCAGCTTTACCCCCCAGGAAATTTCGGCCATGATTTTACAAAAAGCCAAGGCTGATGCCGAGGCCTATTTGGGGAGTAAAGTCACCCAGGCGGTGATTACGGTTCCGGCTTACTTTGATGATTCCCAGCGCCAAGCGACTAAGCAGGCGGGTGAGATTGCTGGCCTTGAAGTTTTGCGGATTATCAATGAACCAACAGCTGCTTCTTTGGCTTACGGCCTGGATAAGAAAAATGCCCATACGATTGCCGTTTATGACTTGGGTGGCGGCACTTTTGACATCTCAATTTTAGAGCTGGGAGAAGGCGTTTATGAAGTTAAGTCCACTAGTGGAGACACTCATTTGGGTGGAGACGATTTTGATAAAACAGTTTTGGATTTTCTGGCCGAAGAGTTTAAAAAAGAGCACGGGATTGACCTGAGGAAAGATGCTCAGGCAATGCAGCGCTTGAAAGAAGCAGCCGAGAAAGTCAAAATTGAACTTTCTTCTTCACAAGAAGCGGAAATAAGCCAGCCGTTTATTACCCAAGCCAAAGACGGCAATCCTCTTCACTTAAATATGAAGCTGAGCCGGGCTAAGCTGGAGAGCTTGGTGGGGGATTTAGTAGAGAGAAGCATTGAACCCATGAAAAATGCTCTTAAAGATGCCAAGCTCGAAAAAAGCGATATTAACGAGGTGATTATGGTTGGAGGCATGACCCGAATGCCAAAAGTTTATCAGACGGTTAAAGAGTTTTTCGGTAAAGAGCCCAACCGTTCAGTTAACCCGGATGAAGTGGTTGCCATTGGGGCAGCCATTCAAGCAGGGGTTTTGGGTGGAGAAGTCAAAGATGTCCTGCTTTTGGACGTTACTCCCCTGACCTTGGGGATTGAGACTCTGGGTGGGGTTTCCACGCCTTTGATTCCCAGAAATACGACTATTCCCACTTCAAAGTCTCAGGTTTTCTCTACTGCGGCTGATAACCAAACCCAGGTGGAGATTAATGTCTTGCAGGGAGAGCGACCAATGGTAGCAGACAACAAATCGTTGGGGAGATTTATTCTTGACGGGATTCCGCCCGCGCCAAGAGGAGTGCCGCAAATTGAGGTTTCCTTTGACTTGGATGCCAATGGTATTTTAAACGTTACTGCTAAAGATAAAGCGACCGGCAAGAGTCAAAGCGTTTCTATTAAGGGCTCAACTGGGCTTTCTGAGGATGAGATTGAAAAAATGACTAAAGAGGCAGAGTCTCATGCCTCAGAAGACGAGAAGAAGAAAAAACTAGTTGAGAGCAGAAACCAGGCGGAGAACCTAATTTATACCAGTGAGAAAACCCTTAAAGATGCTGGTGATAAAGTTAAGGCCGAGGATAAAAAAGAAATTGAGGGCAAAGTTAGTGCCTTAAAGGAAGCGCTTAAAAGCGATAAGAGCGAAGAAGTTGAGGCCAAGACTAGTGAGCTTTCCGAAGCCTTGCAAAAAGTCGGCGCCAGCCTTTACCAGCAGGGTGAAGCTCCATCAGACAAAGCAAAGGAGGAGAAAGGCCAGCAAGCCGAGGATAAAAAAGAGACCAAGGGTAAGGAAAAAGCCGAGGAGGGCGAAGTCGTCAGTTAATTCAATTTAGAGTAAAATATTGGGTGAGGGAGTGGCAGGCCAAGAGCTTAGCCCTGAACTCACCCTAATTATTTAAAAAAACTATGGTTACCAAAAAAGACTACTACGAGATTTTGGGGGTTTCCAAAGGCGCTAGTCCAACAGAGATTAAATCCGCTTACCGTAAGCTGGCTTTGCAGTGGCATCCGGATAAAAACAAGGCCAAAGAAGCGGAAACCAGGTTTAAGGAAATAAACGAAGCTTACGAAATTTTGGCTGATAAAGAAAAGCGCTCTGCTTACGATCAGTTTGGTCATGCTGCTTTTGAGCCAGGAGCCGGTTTTGGCGGCGCTCAAGGTCCGTTTGGTGGCCAAAGCCGAACTTATCGCCAAGGGCCTTTTACTTATAGCTATACCACTTATGGGGATGGTGAGGGTCCGGATATTGGTTTTGACTTTGGCGGTTTTTCTGATCCTTTTGAGATTTTTGCCCAATTTTTTGGCGGCGCTTCCCCTTTTGGAGCTGGTCGAGCCTCAAGAAAACCCCGTTATGGAATTTCTCTTTCTTTTATGGAAGCAGCCAAAGGAGTAGAAAAAGAAGTGACAGTTGAAGGCAGAAAAAGAAAAATTAAAATTCCTGCTGGTGTTGATGACGGAACAATTATTAACTTTAATGAATTTTACCTTTCAATTGATGTTAGGCCAGATGAGACTTTCAGGCGGGAAGGCTTGGACATTTATGTGGAAGAAGAAATTTCTTTTCCCCAAGCAGCCCTAGGTACAATAATCACTGTTCCTACCCTTGATGGCGAGCTAAATTTAAGAGTCAGACCGGGAACCCAACCAGGTTCTCTAGTCCGGCTTCGGGGAAAAGGAATTAGGTCTCCTCGCTCAGG
>DATKVU010000193.1:0-1199 GCA_035529915.1 Clostridia bacterium | reverse complement strand
TTACCCCATTTAAAGCAAATTAGCCGATATGCCTTAAGGAGAGGACACTTTGCCCGTATTTTCCCCAAAACCTCTTTTCGTTTCGGTTATCTCATCCCTTCGTTCTTTGCCTATGGAGGGATTCTGGGTTTAATTCTTGCCTTGGTCCTTCCGTCCTTTCGCCTTCTTTACTTGCTACTAGCTACTGGCTACTTGCTCCTTCTTATTTTTACTCTTCTAAAGATTTGGCTGAAGGAGAAAAACATTTTTATTGTTTTATTAGTTGGATTGGCAATTCCCCTGACCCATTTGGTTTATGGCCTCCTTTTCCCCTTTGGCTATTTTCAAAAGCAGCTTAAAACCCGTCCTCATAAAGTTGATACTAAAAAGAAAGTTTATATTGGCGGTTAAAAAGATTTTAAAAATTCTTGGGCTTTTTGGTTAGTCGGGTCAATCTCAAGGGTTTTTTGCAGTTCTGCTTGGGCCTCTTTGGTTTTTCCCTGCTCTTGATAAACTATGGCTAGGGCTAAGTGGAGGTTAGGGTTGTTGGAGCTGATGGCAAGAGCTTTTTTAAGATGTTCTTCTGCCAAATCAAGCTGACCAGTTTGAGCAAAAATCGCTGCCAGATTTTGATGCGATTGCCAAAGGCGAGGATTGCATTCCAAGGCCTTTTGGTAGTTGCTGATCGCCGGGTCTATTTTATTCATTTGCAAATAAGTGTTGGCCAGATTATGGTAAGCATCACCATAGTTAGGAAGCAAAGCAATTGCTGTCTTAAACTCCACTACTGCTTTTTCAAATTCTCCTCTTCTTGAATAAAGGTCTCCAAGGTTGTTGTGATTTTGCGGGCTGGTAGGAGAAGTTTTGCCAGCGGCCAGCCAAAGATTATCTTGGTTTTTCCAATCAACATTTCTGATAATAGTACGGATCGAGAGGATGACTAGAAGGGTGCCCAAGACCAGATAGCCAAATTCCTTGCTTTTTGCCCAATGACTGATTTTTTCAATTCCCATGCCGGCAATGGCAAAAATTCCTAGGGAGCCTAAATAGACATAACGCTCGGCTACAATCCAGCCTATTTTTATAGGGGTTAACATCGGAAGCAGGGCAATCACAAAAAAGGCCAGCCAGAAAGAACAATGGCGATATTTCTTTTTAAAGAAAGTGTAGACAATAAGACCAAAAAATCCCAAGGTTATCAAAGCCATGATGAGGTATTC
>DATKVU010000192.1:0-3080 GCA_035529915.1 Clostridia bacterium | reverse complement strand
TTCGACTAAGGAGAACATATTATGGCTAAATTTTCAGAGAGTTTTTTGCAGCAGTTAGGTAGACCCGGATGGTCTGAAGGGATGTTTGGATTAGGTCAGGCTATTGGTGGTGCCCAAGGTCAAGTAAGGGACCAACGAAAGCAGCAAGAGTTTAACCAGTTGATGCAGCAAGGGCAGCAAGCAATGGCTTCTAAGGACCCTGTTGCTTTGTCTGCTGTTGCTCAACAATTAGCTGCTGCTGGCTACCAGAAAGAAGCACAACAACTTGCACAGGCTGCTGCTACTGCTAGAGAAAAAGCAAGGCTTCAAGGTGTTCTTTCAGGGGCTGATCTTCAAACACCTGAAGGTCTTGGTGCTTTGTCTCAGTATTTTAAAGAAGAAGGTGATGCAGTTCAAGCAATTGAAATTGCTGGTAGACAAAAAGAACTTTTAAGAGAACGAGAAACTCAAAATAAGTTTGTACAACGTAAAGTTAATTTGTCAAGTGCTGCTTTAAAACTGGGTCAAAATGACTTAGCAAACCGTATACAACAAATAACAGACCCTGAAGAATTACGTACAGTAGCGACTGAAATTCGTAAAAACGAAGTAGAAAAAATGCCTACCCAAAATCCTTTGGTTAGAAAACAAATGGCTAAAGCAGCGGGAATACCAGATAAGTTGTTTACTGAGTTAGACTTAGCTAAAGCCCCAGACAGTGTTTTTAACGAGTACGTAACTGGGCAAAAAGGAAAAATGGAGTTTTTTTTACAGGACGGGAAAGTAGTAGACTACCGTGTTAATGAAACAGGCCTTGTTTGGGACAGAGACACTGACAGATGGACTGAAGCATCTCAGTTAGGACTACAGCCTGCTCCGCCACAAGTACAAAAAATACAAAACATAACCGCAGGTATGGGAGATGAGTTAGCTAAAGTAGGAGCTAAGTCTTTTTCTGAGTTAGCAGAAAATGCAGGCAAATCTGCCGCTGCTCTTAGCACTATAAACAGAAGTTTACCGACAATAGATAATATGTTTACTGGGGCAGGTGCAGAAATTAAATTAAATATTGCTAGGTACGCAGAAGCCATGGGACTATCAGGAAAGTATATTGTAGACCCGGCTTCAATAGTAGATACAGAAGCATACATGGCTAATGCAGGCCAACGAGTTGCTGAGTACATTGTTAATTTAGGTGCTGGAACTGGCTTATCTGATGCAGACAGGGAGTATGCTCAAGAAGTTGTAGCAGGAAAAATAACAGTTTCTGCTGAGACTTTAAAAAGGTTGTTAAAAGAACTAAAACAAGGTGCTCAAAACAAAATTAATAGGTACAAACAAACAAGAAGTAGGGTAGCAAAAAGTTTAGGAAAAGACGGAGAAGCGGCTTTAGCGTGGTTTCCTGAAGACTTTTATGTTGACGATGGGCCTGCTCCTGTTCGTTCTTCTGCGGCACAAAGCTTTCTTGATTCTCAGTAAGAGGTAACTATGCAGTACACTAAAGAACAGTACAAAAATGCAGTTCAAAAAGCTCTTGCTGCTGGAGACCAAGAAACTGCTGAAGAGCTTGCCGAAGAAGCTGCTATTTTATATCCAGAAGGTTATACTTCCCCTGAAACTCCTTATTTAGAGCAAGTGTCCCAAAGAGCTTCTGAGTTTTCTCCTATGGAAGTTCTCTCTGAAGGGCTACGTCAAGTTCCTGAAAGGGCAGAAAAAATAGGAGGCCCTGACTATAGACCCGGAATTAGTGCATACGCTCCAGTAGCTTTTTCTCAGGCTTTTAGAACAGGAGGAGAGCTTTTAGCAGGAGGAGTCAGCATCCTTATTTCAGACTCTGTGCGCGAGGGTTTTGAAGAAGGGTGGTCTAAAGTAAAAGACATGCCGGGAATGAAACAAGCAGGACAGGCTTTAGGCGCAGGTTTTGAAGCTTGGTCTGATTTTTCCGAGAAGTTTCCTAGTTTTGCAGAAACAATGGAGACTTATGTAGACATTGGGGCAGTACTCGCTCCTGCTTCTAAGATAGACATGGCTGGGCCAGCAGCTAAAGCAAAACTAAAGTACAACACTGCAATAGCTGAAGAAAAACAAGCAGGAATTAATAAATTAATGGACCCTGTAGTTGTTGGAGAATCTGGCTATGGAGGAGAGTTTAGGTCTGTAGGAGGACCGCTTGATAGAACAGTCTACGTTCCTACCGAAAGAGAACAAATAATGCGTAGGACGTTAGAGACTGTTGATGGTTTAGATCCTAATACGCACTATGCTCGCGCACACACTGTAGTGTCTGACGAAGTAAAAAAAGCTAACAACGAGTTAATTGCTTTTATTAATAAATCAGGAAATCCTACGTACGACAGGCAAGAAATCGTAGAGTCTATGCAAGAAGCTTTTGCTGGACTTAAAGAATCTAAAGATTATGTTGCATTATCACGAGAAGCCCAAAAGAAAGCTAATGAATACGCTAACATTGCGTTAAAAACAATAAATAAAGAAGAGCCTAATGCTTTAGGTCTTTTAGCTGCTAGAAGAGAGTTTGACAGTTTTGTAAATGCTGGTCCAAGAAAAGGAGACGTTTTAGACCCTACTGTAGAAACAGCAAAAGGGGCAGCAGGAAGATTCATAAGAAACGTAATGAACGACAAACTTAAAGACATTACGGAAGGAGACGTTGTCCATAACTCGCTCGACCGTATGCACAATCTTTTGTCTGCTCGTTCAGTCTTACGTAACAAAATGTACGGAGAAGGAAACAATAGGATATCAAGGGCTTTCCAAAGAATTTCTAGTGTTGCTAACTTACCCTCTACTCCGTTAGCTTTGTACGCTACAGTAAAAACAGCAGGAGCAGCAGCAGCAGGTGCTGTAGCAGGTGTTGGTATGGGGACTGGGGCAGTTTTAGGGGCTGGGGCGGGAGTAGGTATTTATACTATGTTAAAAGCTGCCGACAAAACAACTAGACTTCGTTTTTACTCTAAAATGCTTTCAGGAACAGACAAAGCAATAAAAGCTTACAAAAGCGACAAAAATTTAGTGTCAGAACTGAAGGCCGACAGAGCCTACATTGTTTACTTAATGAACGAAGCAAGACAAGAGGAAGAAGA
>DATKVU010000191.1:0-16692 GCA_035529915.1 Clostridia bacterium | reverse complement strand
TTGACTTTTAAAAACCGGTTGGGGATTAGCCAATCCAAAGGGCTTAAGATTAGCCAACTCTTGCCAAAGAGAAAGCGAAAGAGCCGACAAAGGCAACTCAAGGTCAATTTTCAAACTTCTTTCTAACAAGCCTGAATCAATTTCCTCCTCAGCCACTAAAGCCAATCCTTTTTTAAGCTCTTCTATTCTGGCTGTCTCCAGGGTAAAACCAGCGGCCATTGGATGGCCACCAACATCAACCAATAAATTAGACTGAGTTCTGATAGCCTCAATAATATTAAAGCCGTTAATTGAGCGGGCCGAAGCTTTGGAATAGACCTCACCTTGAGAAATGACTATTGAGGGTCGGTAAAATTCCTCGGTTAATTTACTGGCCGCCAAACCAATCACTCCTTCCTGATAACTCTCATGGCTGACAAAAATAAGCTTGGGCAGCTCTTCTCCTTGAATTTGCTCGAGCAAAAGCTCCCGGGCGTGTTTGGCGGTCTCTTCGGTTAAAACCTGCCTTTCCTGGTTGGTCAAGCCCAATTTTGAGGCCAGGGCTTGGGCTTGGCTGCTTTTAGGAGTGCAAACCAGTCTTAATGATTCCAAAGCATGCTCCATTCTGCCGGCCGCATTAAGCCGAGGACCAATAATAAAACCAACTTCATAAGTATCAATCGTTCCTGGTTTAATACCGGCTTCTTCAAAAATAGCCAAAAGACCGCAGCGCTTGGTTTTGTTCAGAGCTTGCAATCCATACTTTACCAAGCTGCGATTGACCCCCAAAAGCGGCTCCAAATCGGCAATGGTAGCAATCGCCACTAAATCCAAAAAATTAGGGCAAGCTTTTTTTTGGCTTTGATAAATTCCCCGGGCCAAAAACCAGGCAATCGCCGCCGCACAAACTTGGTCAGTGTGAACTACTGCTTGACACTCGGGCTTTTTTTCTTCTAGTTGATGATGATCACAAACAATGACATCGATTCCCAGACCTTGGGCATATTTAATTTTTTCTGCTGCGGTAATCCCATGGTCCACGGTGATAAGCAACTTAAGATTGGCATCTTTCTCTTTTAGCTGAGAAATGGATTTTTTATTAAGGCCATAGCCTTCGCTGACTCTTTCGGGGATATAGGGCAAAACTTTTTTGCTCAGGCGATAAAGGCTTTCCCATAAAATTGCCGTTGCACAAATCCCGTCAGCATCATAATCGCCATAAACAACAATCGATTCACCTTTTTCAATCGCTCTATTAATCCTTTTGACAGCTTTGGTAAGTTCTTTCCTGTCAATTCCCAAATCAGAAGCAGAAAATTTATTCGGCTGAATTGGGTTTAAAAATTCCTCAATCTCTTTTTTGTTTTTAAGTCCCCGATTCTCCAAAATGGCCCGGACAACATTTTCCTTTTCAAAACTTTCAATTTGATTTAAAATTTTCCAGTTCATTTGTTCATTTAATAAAACAGCAGCCGATAATAAGGATGTGTTACAATTTTAGCATATGAGACGCCTAATTGAAGAAAAACTAGTCAAAAAAATCCCCGAGGAGGTTTTTGAAATTTTTGAAAAATTTGTCAAAGCGGGATTTGAAATTTACCTGGTTGGCGGGGCAGTCCGGGATTTGCTCTTGGGCCGAGAAATTCATGATGCTGATTTCACCACCAATGCACGACCAAAACAAACCCAAAAACTTCTTCCTCACAGCTTCTATGATAACATTTTTGGGACTGTCAGGACGATCATTCCAACCAAAAGAGGGAAAGAAAAATATGAAGTTACTACTTATCGAACCGAAAGAGGCTATACTGACAAAAGACGACCAGACGAGGTTTCTTGGGGAAAAACTTTAGCCGAAGATTTGCAAAGAAGAGAGCTGACTATCAATGCCATGGCTCTCGGCCCCCTCAGACAAGCCCCCAAACCCTCTTTAAAAAAGCTTGAATTGATTGACCTCTTTGATGGCCAAAAAGACCTGGAAAACCAGCTTATTCGGGCCGTAGGAGACCCAGGTAAGCGTTTTTCTGAAGATGCCCTGCGGATGATGCGAGCAGTTCGTTTTGCGGCCCAGCTTGGTTTTACAATTGAGCCAAAAACTTTTGCCGCCATTACTAAAAACGCTCACTGGTTAAGAGAAATTTCCCGAGAAAGAATTCGAGACGAGCTTTTTAAGATTTTAGAGAGCCAGTATCCTTCAGAAGGAGTCACTTTGCTTTTGACTACTGGCCTTTTGCAATATATTATTCCTGAACTGATTAAAGGTTATGGCCTTGACCAGGCTAAACATCATATTTACGATGTTTGGACTCACTCAATTCTCTCTTTAAAATTTGTTCCCAGCAAAGACCCTTTGGTTCGCTTGGCAACTTTAATTCATGATATTGGCAAGCCGATTACCGCTCGGGGAGTGGGTGAAGAGCGGACTTTCTATAACCATGAAGTAGTCGGGGCAAAAATCGCCCAAAAAATAGCCAAGAGGCTTCGGCTCTCCAGAAAAGATGAAGAAAAACTGGTTAGGCTAGTTCGCTGGCATCTTTTTACCGTTGATGAGCGGCAAACTGATTCAGCAATCAGAAGGTTTATCCGTAATGTCGGCAAAGAAAACTTAGACGATATTTTGGCCTTAAGAATTGGTGATCGGCTCGGTGGCGGAGCCAAAGAAACTTCCTGGCGCCTGGAAAAGTTTAAAAAAAGATTGGTAGAAGTCCAAAAACAACCTTTTGCGGTAACTGATCTTAAAGTTAATGGTCATGATGTCATGAAAATTTTTGGCCTCAAACCCGGCCCCAAAGTTGGCGAAATCCTCAAGCAAATTTTTGAAGAAGTGGTGGAAAAGAAAACTAAAAACGAAAGAGAGGCTCTTTTAAAAAGACTAAAAGAACTCCAAAAACACAGCAAAGGTTGAGTTTACTTTCTGGAAAAAAATGGTAAGGTCAACTTTCTTTTTTTTCTGGCTTCCATCGAACTATGCCAGATAACCAGCAAAGGAGCTGCAGTGAAAGTGGAAGAGTAAGTGCCGGAAATAGTACCAATAAGCAGGGCCAAGACAAACCATCTGATAGTCGCTCCGCCCAAGAGATAAAGAGCAATTAGCATAAAAATAATGGTCATTGAATTGTTGACTGAGCGCGATAAGGTTTCTGTTACTGCTTTGTTAACCAAATCCTCAAAAGGAATGCCGGAAAACTGCTTTTGTGATTCCCGAATTCGGTCATAAACCACTACCGTATCATGAACCGAAAAAGAAAGAATCGTTAAAACCGCGGTTACATAAAGGGTATCAATTTCTATCCCGGCAAAATGCCCTAAAAGGCTGAAGAAGCCCAAAAGAACCAAAGAGTCATGAAACATCGCTAAAATCGCACAAATACCGAACATCGGCTCTTTAAACTGCCGCCAAACATACAAAAGAATAAAGCCGGCCGCCAGGGCAATGGCAATAAAAGTTTTTTTGATTAATTCTTTGCCCAAAGTCGGCCCGACTGTTTCAAAGCGCAATTCGGCTGGTTTTTCCTCAACTTCCTGGGCAACCAAGCTAATAATTAAAGAAGCTTTTTGCCGGTCAATCGGTTTGGACTTAATCAAAATTCGGCTTTCTCCAGAGGATTGGATTGAAGAATATTCAATTTCCTCTTTTTTTAAAATCTCCTCAATTTGTGAACGAACCTCCGCTCCTTTTCTCTCTTTGAACTGCAATTCCAAAAGGGAACCACCAGTAAAATCAATTGAGGGGCGTAAGCCCCATTTAAGCAAAGAAAAGACCCCCGGCACAATCACCAAGGCCGAAATTAAAAAGTACAACCAGCGATAGCGCATAAAATTCATTTTTATCCCCGATAAAATACCCTAATTAGATTTCTGGTAACAACAATGCCCGTAAAAAGCGAAACGGCAATGCCAATAGCCAAAGTCAAGGCAAAACCACGAACCATCCCAGAAACATTTAAAAATGGCCAGTCAAAGGGATTAAATAGAATAAAAGCGGTAATCAAAGTACAAATATTGGCGTCTCTGATTGAATCCCAGGCTCGGCCAAACCCCAGCTCCATCGCTGTTTTTAGGGGCTTTCCTGTTCTTACTTCCTCTTTCATTCTCTCAAAAATAAGGATATTGGCATCGACGGCCATACCGACGGAAAGCAAAAAGCCAGCAATTCCCGGTAAAGTTAAAGTCACGGGAATAAGTTTGTACAAAGCCAAAGTCATCAGGCCGTAAATAACTAAAGCCAAATTTGCCAAAAAGCCTAGTTTGCCATAATAAGCAGCCATAAAACCCATTACCAAGAAAAGGCCAATCATTCCTGCTCGCACTGACTTTTGCACTGACTCCTCACCCAAAGTCGCTCCAATATTTCGCTGTTCAATTAAATGAATCGGCACCGGTAGGGCGCCAGCATTAAGCTGAATTGCCAGTTTTTTGGCTCCTTCAACACTAAAGCCGCCTTTAATAACGGCATTACCAGTAGTAATCGGCTCCTCAACTTTTGGAGTAGAAACAGGGGCCCCGTCCAAAATAATGGCCACTACTCGGCCGGTATTTCGACTGGTAATTTCAGCAAATTTTTTCGCTCCCTCTGAATTAAACTCCAAACCGACTACCGGGCTACCAGTATTGGGATCAAATTGAACCACTGAGCGCTTAAGCTCTTTTCCAGTCAGATCTGTTTTGAGAAAAAACTCGCCGCTTTCAGAAGCTTGCTTTTGATCGGGATTTTCTTCCCAAAATTCCAACTGAGCCGTTTTACCAATTAAATCAACAGCTTGATTAATATCTTTTACGCCAGGCAATTCGACAATCAACCGATAATCGTCATTGGCCTTGGCAGTTTGGACTAAAGCCTCACTCACCCCAAAAAAATTAACTCTCTTTTCAATGTTTTCGCGGGCAGCCAAAAGTGCCTCTTGGCGATCTTCCTCTTCAATTCCTTCCATCTCGGCACTAAAAACCAAATGGGTTCCTCCCTGTAAGTCAAGCCCTTTTTTAATTTCCAAAGGTCTTTTGAAGAAAAAAGGACCAATTTTAAAGTCTAGATTTTCAAAAGAAAGTTTTTTATCAACTTTAAAGTTGGCCAAAGCAAATTTAAGCTGATATTCCTTAGGCAAATCTACCAAAAGGGAAAAACCAGCCAAAAACAAAATCAACCAGAGAATCGACTTGCTTTTTTTCATTCTTCACTACTTTTTAAGTTTTCTAATCTTTAAAAAATTTTCCGAAAGAGGCAGTTGCTTGGCACCAATAAAAGAATAAGTAATCTTGCCTTTATCTGGCTTTAGGGCCAATCTTACTTGATCACCGGCACGGATTCCGACCGAGCGAGCAAACTCAAAAGGGATGGTCACCGCCAAAGAGTTCCCTGTTTTAATCACCTTCTGACTCATTTTAAGAGCTCTTCTTCATCACCAATAATCATTACTCGACTACTGGATAAAATTCCTAGCAAAAAGGGGTCCCTTCTTTTCTTGCGAAACTCAAACTCATCGTTGGTCATTACCGTGTAGTTAATTTCCTGGCCTCTTTTCTCTTCTTCCACTTTAACTAAGGCTGCTAGCTCAACCATCACGATATTGCCGACGACTAAAATATCAACCTCATCTTCTTCTCTGCTCATCCTCCTCACAAATCTACCGGAAAAAACACAGAAATTAACTTTGCCAAGGCGATTTTTGTTTTTAGTAATTTCCTGGCCTAAGCCGGTTTCTTTAGCAACGGCCTGCATTAGCTCTTGGTAAAGGCAGTAACCAGTATTGAGCCAATAATAAAGACGATTACCCCGAGGTTCTTTTTTCAAAAGCCCAACCTTTTCTAAATTTTGCAGCTCTCGCCTAACAGCATTAATCTCTTCTTGAGTTTTTCTGACTAAACCGCGAACATGATAAAGTTCAGTCGGATTGGAAAAGAAAAGATGCAAAAGCTTGACTCTGACTTTGGAAACAAGCAAATCTTTCAACATATTTGAAGGGCAGTTGGCTTGGGTCTGTCGAAACTAATAGTTAACTTTTCCTGTTGCTGGCAAAACTTCAATCCAAATTAGGCCGCCGTTAAACTCGACTTCTTTGCCGCGGTTGTCAAAAAATAAAGTTCTCTCTGTCCTTGATTCTTTGGCCCACTTTCCCTCAATCACTAGACCGTCCTGGAAAATAAGGGCGCGACCGCTGCCAGTTGTTCCATAAAGAAGATGCTTGTGTTCGTCAACCGGCCCAATTTCCTTGGCGAACTGAATAACTATATTCTTAGCCATCAATTGTTCTTTAGTATTAAAGTCCAAATGCGGCTGGTCGCCATTGCTGCGTTTATAGGAATTGCTCTCTTTATCATAATCCCAGCGCACCCGATAAGCTTTATAATCGCGCCAGAAATCAAACTCCGGTGAGACTGAACCAGAAGAGGGAGAATCATCCTTAAATTTCCAAGAACGAAAGTCTTCATCCCAAGCTTGTTTTTTGTAATTGACGTTGGTTAAATTGCGCTCCGCCGCGGTCGCCCAAAGCGCTTCACTGCTGCAATACATTGAATGTTCAGTGGCCACTGGATGACCAAGTCGGTCTGGCTCCCGCCGACAAACCCGAAACCCGAGAGCAAACTGATTTAAGTCAGAGCGAGTCTTACTATCCAACCAACCATACTTTTGGATTTGCTCCAAGGCTTGAACTCGCCGGTCAGTAGTACAAGGCCCACCTGGACTAACCGCACTACAGTTAGCGCCCCCAACATGGGCATATAAAGGATAATCAGCGTATTCCGAGGCCCAATCCAAGAAATAGGTGCGGGCTGAGCGAACCGGGCCCAAATCATAATCTCCCTTTAGGGCATAAGCAGCCTGGCCGCAGTAAAAAACTGCCATCAGTCGGGTAATCGCCCCTTCAGCCACCGCCTCATAAACAATGTCCGCCCGAGCCAGGCCTGATTGAGGCCGAGATTCCTCATGGTTCTCAAGCATCACCAAAAGGGGCCGCCTTTTCTCCCACAATTCTCTTTCAGTCTTGGTAAATTTAGCCCCATTTAAAGGACAAGTTTGATCTCGGGGGCCCACTAAAGTGGGAAAGCGGGAATCAGGCTTATCTGAAGAAACTGGAGTTTCCAGTTTGCTCGGACTAGTTTTAATAAACCTAAAGATAGCAAAAGAAGTTCCGGCTGAAAAAAGATAAACCCCTAATAAAAAAAAGACAAAAGTAAGTTTTTTGCTCATTTTAACGATATATAATTATAACACTAACAGATTATTTTCCTGTTTTCTCTTCTTTTTGGGCTTCAGCAATCGCTTGAACTTCTTCTTTAGAAAACTCAAAACCCTTTTCTTTGCCTCGGCTAACTGGCTTGGCAAAAACCCGGGTTGACTCTCGACTATGCAAGCTGGTAATTACGAAACCACTGTTATTACCGTCTAAAAGAGCCAAAACAAAACTCTGATTACCACCAGTCTCTGAAAAGGGATTATAGCGAATTAAGCCCACTTTTTGAATACTGCTTAAACCCCCAAGTCTTAATTCCTCCAGTTTCTTGGCCAATTCGCCATTGATTTTTTCGCCTTTTTTAATCGTACTCAAAATTTCATCTAAAAGACTTTTTAAATCTTTATCACTAGCTCCTTTAGTTAATCGTCCGAAGGTCAACAGTATCCGCACCAAAAGAAAAGTAATTGCTCCCAACCAGGCAAAAATCAGTAAGGTAAAAATTAACAGTGAGGTTTCCATTGTCTGGGCCAATTTTAAAAGCAAAAAAAATCAAAGTCAATCCTCAAATCTGCTGGTGGACAAATATTTTGAGCCTATGATATATTGAGCCAAATGGGGAAAAAAACCAAAAGACAAAAAATTGTCGCTGAAGAAAGGAGAAAAGCTTTTGTTCCCTCCTCTCCTCAACGGCCTCAGACTCCATCACTCTATATCTATCCAGTACAATTGCTGCGAAAAGACTTGACAAAAACTTTTGTCTTGTCCATACTGGCAGTCAGCCTCGAGATAGCTCTATATTTAGTTCTCGAGAAAAAGTTAGTTCTGCCCTTCAAAATCGTATTTTAGGAAGGGAGGTGAAAGAGATTTATGCCAACCATGTATTGTGTTAAGTGCCGAGCTAAGAAAGATGTCGACGACGTGGAAAGAGTAACCATGAAGAATGGTAAACCGGCAATGAAAGCCAAATGTCCGGATTGCGGTACACAAATGTTTAAAATCGGCGCTGCTTAAAAAGCATCTGATTTTTAGAAAAATAAACCCCCTCCCGCCATTAGGTGAAGGAAGGGGGTTTGGCTTCCTTAAAAAAACCTAAAATCCAAGCTCATAGCTAAAGACAAAAAACCTACCAGTAAACAATAAAAACCAAAAAAATAAAATTTTTCTGAACGAAGAGTTTTTTGTAAAAACTTCAAAGAAAGATAACCCATCACCCCTGCCAAAAACATGGCCGAAATGTCTTGGCAAAGATTAATCTTTGCCAACTCAAGCCCTCTAATTTCTAAAAGTGTCGCTCCAAAAATAGCGGGAATTGCCAGTAAAAAAGAGAATTTAAATGCTTCTTCTCGGGAAAACTGGCGCCATAAACCAGTCGTAATCGTGGAACCGGAACGAGAAATTCCCGGCAATAAAGCGGCTGCTTGAGAAAGCCCGATTATCAAGCTATCAAGCCAACTCGCTTGAGCAAATCTTCCCTTACTGGCATAATTTAATTTTCGACTTGAGAGAAGAAAAAGACCAAATAAAATCCAAGCTCCGCCTAACAACCAAAGCGAATCGAAAAGCAAGTCAATTTTAACATTTAAAAGAAAACCAAAAAAAGCCGCCGGAACTGAACCTAAGCTAAGCAAACCCCAAACTCTTAAATTTTTTCTCCATTCTTTTAATAGAGAAATTATCGTCTTTCTAAAAAAAACCAAAATTGAACCTAAAGTGCCAAAATGGAGCAAAACATCAAAAAAAACCAGGGGCTGAGAAAAACCAAAGACTTTTTGGAACAAAACCAAATGGCCTGAAGAAGAGACCGGTAAAAACTCGGTTAAGCCCTGCAATATGGCTAAAAAAAGAGCCTGGATTAAGGTCATTTACCTTGATTTTACGCCCAAAATTTGCTACAATCAAGGCGGTTGAAAGCCGGGAAATAGGTCCGATTTTATATCGGACAGGAAAGTCCGGACAGCAGGAAGCAGGGTGGTCAGCGAAAGCTGACATCCGCCAAATCGGCGGACTAGTTAGAGCCACAGTGACGATGCGGGTGGCGCCGCCTGAAACGACCAAGCGACTGGGTATCCCGATGCAACATCGGGAGGGCAATCCTCCCCGCTGCAATCTTAAAATCAACTCGCTAGCAGGTGCTTCCCCGAGAGTTGAGGTAAGAGCATTAGAGAGATTATTTCCTTAAAACAGAATCTGGCTTACGAGCTTTTAACCAGCCGTTTTTTCTTGGTGGGTTCGCTTGGGAGAGAATCAACTTCTTTAAATCTCTTTGAGTCGGAAACTTCTGAAGCAATCACGGCAATAACAATAAAAGTAGGCACTGCTAAAATTGCTCCGCCTACCCCGGCCAGTTTAAAACCAATCGCCAAAGAAATTATGGTTATTAAAGGATTAACTCCGGCAATTTTCTTCATAATCCGAGGGACCAAGATTGTGTTCTCAATTTGTTGAACCAAAAAAGCCCAACCGGCAATTGCTAAAGCCTTGACTGGCGAAATTGTCAAGGCAATCAGAATTGCGGGAAAAGCGGCCAAGGTAGGACCAAGATTGGGAACAATTTCTAATAAAAAGGCTAAAATTGCCAACGGCAAGGCAAAACTAATCCCAATAAGACGAAAACCAATATAGTTAAGCAAGCCGACAAAAGTCATTAAAAAAAGCTGTCCTCTAACCCAGCCGCCAAGTCTAAGCTCGATTTTATCAATGATTGCTTCAATTTCCTTTTCCTTGTCTTCGCCAAAAAGAACAGTTAAATATCGATCCAAATTCTTTCTCTCCAACAAAAGATAAAAAGTAATCAAACCAATCGCCAGAATCGTTAAGATATTTGAAAAAACATTAATCAAAAATCTGATAAGGTTGCTGGGAATTGAGGCAAATTGACTAAATTGCGAGGCAATCACTTTTTCGTCTATCCCCAACACTTTAAATTGGTGGAAAAATTCCGGAATGCTGTTAATCAAATTAGTGGTTTGTTCCACCAAAGGCGGAATAATACCACTGATACCAAAGACAAAAATCGCCAAAGCAATAATATAAATAATTAAAATTGCCAGCCAACGAGGGATTTTATACTTTTCCAACCATCGTACAGAAGGGTTGAGGGCTGACATTAAGATTAAGGCAATAAAAAGAATCAACAAAACTGAACGAATCAAAAAAAGGAACCACAAAAAAAGCCCAAAAAGAGCAATAAAAATAATCGTCCGATGGGAAATTTCAATCTTTTTGGGCATCTTTTAAATTATACCAAGCTTTTACCAACTTTTCTACTTTTTGGTCCCAGGCTTTTTGGCTAATATCAAACCATTTACCGCCAAATTGCCTGAAACTCTTTTTAAACCAAGTCATTTGTCGACGAGCATAATCATGCTCGGCATATTTCCATTTTTGAACCACCATCTCTTTGCTTGCCTTAGCTTCAAAATAAGGCTGCCACTGGCGATAGCCAATGGTACTGCCCAAAACTGAATTTCCCCAATTGTATTCCTTATCAAAAAGCTTTTTTATTTCCTCTTCTGCTCCTTTTTTCAGTCTTTCTTCTACTCTTTGATCAATTCTTTGATATAAAAGCGGGTATGGCGCCATCAAACCAATAATCAGTCTATCAAGAGCTTGAATTCCTAATTTTTCTTTTTTATTTTTGATTTCTCCCTTTTGGCTTGCGAGGGCGACTTCAACTGCTCTGATTAACCTTCTCGGATTTTGCCGGTCGCTCTCATTCATCCTTCGACTCCGCTCAGGATCAACATTCTCCAGAATTCTTTGCAACTCTGCCACTGTGCAACTTTGCAACTCTTCTCGCAATTTCCAATCCGGTCCTATCCCAATTGTTTCGATTCTTTCTAAAAGGGCTTTAATATAAAAGCCAGTCCCGCCGACCACAATTGGCAATTTTCCTCTTTGCCAAATATCTTCTATCACTTTCCAAGCCAACTGACAATAATCAGCGGCACTGAATTTCTGGTCCGGCTCAACAATGTCCAGCAACCAAACCGGAACTTTTTCAAATAAATAATAGCCTAGCTGAAACTTTTTGGTTTTGATTCCTAATCTTGAATTTTGGCTCTTAAACTTTGAAGCCAAAGGCAAATCTTTACCAGTAACAATGTCCATCCCTTGATAAACCTGCCGGGAGTCAGCAGAAACAATCTCTCCTTCCAACTCACAAGCCAGTTTTAAAGCTAAATTTGTTTTCCCAGTGGCAGTTGGGCCAGCAATAATTAGTAGTTTATTCATCCGCTTTTATTAATTAAATCATTCAAAATTTGCCAACGGCGCTTTTTTTCTTTATCAGGAACGTTATCTTTCATCCTAAAAGCAGCTGTTTGTTCTCGAGGGGAATATCTGGCAATATAGGCTTTTTCAAAACCGACTTTTTTGACCAAATCAACGGTATTTGCAAATTGCTCTTTGGTTTCCCCGGGAAAGCCAACAATAATATCGGTGCCAATTTTAATCTCGGGAATCTTTTTTCTAATTTTCTCTACTAGTTTAATATATTGAAGTGGCCTATAAGGCCGATTCATTTTCTTTAAAATTTCATCATCTCCTGATTGAACCGGCAAATGAAGATAGCGGTCAATTTTAGGCAAACTCATCGCTTTAATAATCTCATCATTTAAATCCCAAGGGTTGGAAGTGAGAAAAGAGATTTTCTCAATCCCAGGAATCTTGTGCAGAGTAGCTAATAATTCGGCAAAGGGCGTGTTTTTGAGTTTTGAGTTTTTACCGTAACTATTGACATTCTGGCCCAAAAGGGTGATTTCTTTATAACCCCTCTTGGCCAGCTCTTTCACCTCGCAAACAATTTCCTCAAAAGGCCGGGAGACTTCTTTACCTCGAGCATAAGGAACAACGCAATAACTGCAAAAATTATTGCAACCATTGGAAATCGGCACCCAAGCGTGAGTTTGGGATTCAAGAATTTTTAGACCCACCGAATATTCATCAATTCTCCTAAACTCATCTACACTGGGTAACTTTTTCTCTAGCCAAGTTTTGGGATATCGCAACATACAGCCGGTCAAAATGATTTTCGGCTTACCTCTTTTTTTTAATTTTGAAAGGTTATTAACCAAACCAAAAACCCGATTGTCAGCACTTTGTCTAACCGAACAGCTAACAATTATTACTTCATCGGCATCCTCAATTCTGTCTGTTTCCTGCCAACCATTGGCCTCATACCAACCCTTAATCCTTTCCGTATCCGCCAAGTTCATCTGACAGCCAAAGGTTTTAATAAAATATTTCTTCATTTCTCTTAAGATAAACAAGAATTAACCAAAGTAATAATCCTCCCAGAAAAACATGAGAGAGCAAAATTTTACCAAAGATTATTCCCAGGAGTAAATCAGGTTGTTTGATATTAATGGCAACCAAAAAATAAGCCAGAGCCAAAAGCAGTTTCCAGCCCAAGGTCTTTTTTCTTTGCTGGAGCCAAACCAGGGCCGCTAAAAATGGAAAAAGGAGCCAAACAAAATGATGTTGCCAAGAAAAAGGACTGACTAAGACAAATGTCGTTATTACCAAAGCATAATCCAAGTCAGTAACTTTATTTCTCCTCACAAGAGCAAAGCTTGTAAAAGCTACAATTGCTAATGCCAATAGATTTGTTAGAAGCGACTGAAGACTAAAATCAAAGATAATTCTGCTAACAAAACCTGAAATCGCTTGGTTATAGTAAATCTCCTTTCCTGCTGGCCCAAATGTCTTAGGAACTACCTTTAAAAAATAATCAGAAATCAAATTGAGTCCAAAAAACAAACCAGAAAGCAAAAAAAGAGCTAAAGTAGTCAAAAAGCTTGTCAAAACTATCTTGAGTTTTCTTTTTAAAAAAAACAAGAGCACTAAGAAAAAAGGGACAATTTTAAAGGAAATTGCCAGCCCTAAAAATACTCCGGCCCAATCCTCTTTTTTCTTTTTATAAAAGAAGAAAGATAAAACCATTAAAAGGAGAATTAAGTTGTTCATTTGGCCCATACCTAAAGTCCATTTTACTGGGAAAGATAACAAAACCAGGGGGGTAATCCAAAACCAAGTAAACAAAGAGACTTTTTGGTCAAGAATTTTAAGAGAAATCAAGATAGAAGTTCCTAGACAAACCAACGAAAGTAAGCTCCAAATTAACTGGCTCCAAAAAAGAGGCAGAAAACTAAAAGGAAGAAAGAGGAAAAGACTAGGGGGAGGATAATTTATATCACCAAAGGAGTAAATATTTTTACCAGCCAAGATTGCCTTGGCCGCTCGCATGTAAGTAAGGCTAAAATCAAAAAGGATTCCTTGCCACAAAATCTTACCCAAGGAAAAAAGCGGTTGGAAAACACCAAAAATAAAAAAAGCTCCCAGCAGCCAACGGCCAAGCCTTTGTAAGTTTGCCCACTTCACCTGAATAAAATACTTCTTCATCTTTGCAAGAAATTAAATCCTAAAGTTACTTTTCTTGAAAGCCTTTTAGAATTAGGGTTTTGGAAAGCGGGGGAGTTTCAGAGGCGATAATGGTAACTGCTTGACCGCTATCGCTCCCAGTTAGCAATCTTTCTTTTAATGCCTGGCCTGCCTCTTTAGTTAATGAAAGCGAATATCCAACCCCGCTTTCGCTTTTAAAAGTGTAGTTTTGGCCGCTTTTGTTGATAAAACCGCGATAAGGATGGGTAGTATCGGCTTTTTGATATTGGCCTTTTTGGCACTCTTGCCGGTAAAACTGCCATTCCTCACATTCTGTCCCATCATCAAACTGACAAATTCCTAAACTGCCAGCGGTTTCTTGAAGGCTTTTGAGTTTTCCTCCCTTATCTAAACAGTTTTGAGAGGCTGGATTTGGCAAACTCTCTTTTTCTCCACCATTTTGGGCAGTAAATATCTTACCTTCTTCATTAGCCGCATAACGAAACTTCCAATAGCCCAAAGCAGCGACAAAGAAAAAGGGAACCAGTAAAAGGAAAAAAAGCTTGTTTTTGCTCATGCCTTTATCATACCATAGAGATTCAACTGGAAGCAGAAGAATATCTTACCAAAGCATATTTCCAAAACCTAAAAGAGACCCACAATCCCAAAAAACCAACCATTAAAGAAAGGGCAATTCCCCACCAAGAAACTAATCCCAGCAAAGCTTTGGCGGGAATAGTAATCAAAACCACCACCGGAATCGTAAAAGTAAGAAGGTTTTGAATTATCCGGGGATAAATATCAGTCGAAAAACGGGCCATGCTAGTTAAATCTCGATAAACCCAAATCAAATGATCAATTTCTGTTGTCAGAATACAAATCCCACAAACGAAAAGATGAAAAGCAAAAGAAAGAAAAAGACTATTAATTATCAAGAAAAAAAAGAGTAACAAATTTATCGGGCTGAGAAAATTATTAATTGCCAAAAACCAAAAGAAATAAAGCCAAAAGGGAATTAGAGTAACCAAGTCCAGGATATCAGTCCAACCAAAAATTGGCCGAAAAAATGAGGGCAGGGGTTTAAGCAAATCCAAATCATAGTCACCAGAAACAATCAGCGGCCGGAAGCGATAAACGCCACGGAACAAAAATTGAGTGAGAATATCAATCAGATTAAAAACCAAAAAAAAGACAATTACTACTTCCGGCCCATGTCCTGCCAGACTTCCCGAGGTTGAGAGAATTTTAAAAAGAAAGACAAAAAACAAAACAAAGCGAATCAGCTTTCCCAAAACAAAAATCAAGGCTGAGTAAGGGTTGATCAGCTGTGATTGGGCTGCTCTTGAGCTAATCATGAGCCAAATTTTTAAAAGCTTCATCTATCCTCCAAAAGCACCATATTTTTTGGTTCCACGGTGCCAAAGAAACATTGCCAAAGAGTAAAAAGCGACTCCCCAAAAAAAAGTTATCATAATTGACTGTAGGGCCGCAGTCGCTGAAAGTTGTCCTAGCCAAAGCTTTAAGGGAGAAAAAACAAGATAAGGAAAGGGAGTTAGATAAATAAGCTTTGTCAGTAACGGCGGTAAAATATCAATCGGGAAAATTACTCCAGACAAAAAGTCGAGCAAAACTACTCCAAACAACCACCGAGTTGCCCAAATCTCTTCAGTCCAAAAGGCAGAAAGAGAAATAACCAAACTTAAGAAAAAGTAAAGAAAAAATGAAACTGTTATTTGTAAACCAAATAGTCCCAAACCCAAAAGTGTTTGGGGAAAATGGAAAGAAAAATTCAAAAGCGAAACAATAATAACAATTTCCAGAAGAGCAAAGACTAAATTTAAACCCTTATCAGCCAAATCCCGAGCTAAAAAAAACTTAAAAAAGCCCATTGGTCTTAACAAAAATTTAGAGAGCTCGCCGCTTCTTACCTGGCTCGCTAAATCAGCTGTTCTTGAGGCCAAAATAAGACCATCAAGAAAAACTACCCCAAGAAGGTAAGTAAGCATCTGGGATCTTTCGTAGCCGAAAAGAGTCTTTTGGCTCCCATAAACAGCTAACCAAAAAAACAGCAGTGTCAAAGTAAAGACTACACTTCTAAACCGCCAAAGAACAAAACTTAAACGATAAGTAAAATACTCCTCAAGCGTAAGCCTAATAACCTGAAAGTATTTTTTCATTAGCTTAAGAAATATCTTTGCCAGTAAAAACTTCCCGGATGATGTTTTCGACTGAAACTTCCTCAATATTTAAGTCAGCAATGGGAAAGTGTTGCAACAACTCAGCCGCTGCCAAAGAAGCCGCTTCTCTTTTAATAGCGAAAACTGCCTTAGGAAAACTGTACTCAGTTAATTTGCCCACTTTCTCCAGCTTTTTGGGATCAATTTCTTTAGCAAAGACGACGGAAATTATTTTATGATCAGCATACTTTTGGGTAATTTCTGAAAACTGGCCATCAAAAATAAGCCTTCCTTTATCAATCACAATCACTCGTTGACAAAGTTCTTTAACATCACTCATATAATGAGAAGTCAAAATAATGGTTGATTTTCTCTGGCGATTATATTCTTTAATAAAATCGCGCATTTTTTTCTGAGAAACTACATCCAAGCCAATGGTTGGTTCATCTAAAAACAAAACTTTCGGTTGATGAAGCAAGGCAGCAATCAGTTCACACTTCATTCTCTGGCCCAATGAGAGTTTTCTCACTTGGACTTCTAAAATATCCTCTACTTCCAACATTTTGCTTAATTCCCTTAAAGTTTGATCAAACTTAGGTCTAGGTATTTCATAAATTTCTCGATTGAGAATAAAAGTTTCCCTGGCTGGCAAATCCCACCAAAGTTGATTTTTCTGACCCATAACCAGAGAAATTTGTTTTAAAAACTGGTGTTTCCGGTCCCAGGGATTAAAGCCAAGGACTGAAACATATCCAGAGGTAGGATAAAGCAGTCCTGAAAGACACTTAAGAGTGGTAGTTTTGCCCGCACCATTAGGACCAATAAAACCAACCAACTCTCCTTCTTCAATCTTAAAAGAAATACCATCAACAGCTTTTGTGTCCTCATATTTTCGCTGAAAAAGGGATTTAAGTGAGCCCCCTAAGCCTGGTTCTTTCTTATGAACCTGATAATACTTTCTTAAATTAGAAACTTGAATAGCG
>DATKVU010000190.1:0-2732 GCA_035529915.1 Clostridia bacterium | reverse complement strand
TTTTTGAAAGATGAGAATCTTTTTTAGGATAATATGTTTTTATAGTTTCTCTAAAAATCCTTACAAAAGGTTCTTCTTTTTCTTCTTTCTTCTTACAAATATCACATTTCTTTTTCATTTCTTTTTTTCACCTGCCTGGTTTATTTAGTTAACACTTTAAAAGTGCCTTTTGTGCAGTTTGACTTTGTTGCCAGCTTCCAGAATATGCTCTTTTCCAAATTTTGCTGTGGCTGTTGCGGCATTGAGAAATGTTTTTGTTTGAGTTTCAAGCTCTTTTAGGGCTGAATCTGTGAGAACTACTTTTTTGAGGGCAAGGTATTTTTTCAGGTTTTCTTTGTTGAATAATCCAATTGCCATTTTTTCACCTTATTATTCTTGTCTGGCTTCTGTCAAAGCTTGCCATGACGTTGAGGCTTTTTTCGTCTGCCCAGGTTTCAGGGTGTCCTGTTGCAAACCTGTCTGCCCATTCTTCTATGTAATCTTCTGCAGGCATGTGCGGAAAGCGTAATGCTATGAAGTTTACAAATCTTTCTGTGTCATTTGGAGAAAGTGAGCGGTTGGCTGCCATGAGAAACAGGCCAACCACCCACTGCCTATTACTTTCGTTTGCCTTTTGGTCTTGTTTTTTCTTATCATTTGCTTTGATAAGTGCTGTTGCTAAAACTTTTAAGCTCAAGGCCAACACCCTGCAAGGTTGTCAAAAATTTCTTCAAGCTTTTGAAAGTCAACCGCAAGGCCTTTGAGCTTTAGCTTTTGCTCCCTGCTTACTATTTCCTCTATTTCAAGCCTGCAGTACCTTGCAAGATAGAAGCAGATTGTTGAAAAGTCTTTTGCGTTTATTTCGTGCTTGTTTAGTTCTGACTGTTTTTCCATAAGCTCTTTTACGTTTTTTAGGGCTTCTGCCTGCATTTCCCTGGCTTCAAGGCTTATTTTGGGACACCTTCCAGCAGTTTTGACAGGTAGATTATTTTTCTTGTACCGCAGGCCGTTGCTGCGTTTTTAAGTTTTTCCCCAAATTCTTTGTGAACTGATACCTGCATTTGCTTAAAGTCTTCTTTTGATAGCTTCTTTTGCTGCATTAGGGCTTCAAGCTTTTCTGTAAGGTCTTTAACACTTTCCTTTTTCAGGGTTTTTATTTGATTTTCAAAAGCCCTTACTACAACTTTTTTGGGGGAAACTATTAGCGACCCCTGGCTTTTCTTTACGTCAAATTTGTCTGCAGGGTATTGTTTCCGCAGCCTTGTTATTTCGTCTTCTTTCAACCAACCACCTTTAAGTATTGAGCATGGCTGGGGTAAAATGGGGATTGTAACGGAGCGTGGGTACACGCGAGCTACAAAGTTCAAAAAACCCCTGCCATACTATATACTATATGACGCTAATAAGTTTATAAACATTACTTTTTAAGGCTACATAACGATTATACATAATAAAACACTTTTCCGATAGCTTTTTATTAATCAACTGCGTCTATAATACACCAAGACGCCAGAAGCTTAAAAAGCGAAAGGCGTACAAACTAAAAAAGGTGATAAATTTGGATAGCGAAAACCAGGACAGTACAGTTGAATTAAAAGACACTGGAGAGATAGAACTTCCACAAATAGACGTGTCAAAGTATATCGGAAAGAAAGCAAAAATTGAACAGGTAACAGAACATACCGGGCAATATGGATTTTACATAAAAATCCAAACTGTTGTGCTTGACACAATAGAAGGCGGTAAAGAGCCAATAGCCTTGAGGGCGTCAAGAGTATTTGGCTTACAGGAAGACGCAGAAGGAAAAATTGGTTGGGGAAAGGACACCAATCTTGGCGTATTCCTGAAAAAGAAAAACGTAAAGCACTACAAAGACCTTGTTGGCCTGGAAGTGGTAGTCCAGACACAGACAAGCAAGAAAAACCAGAAAGACTATCTTTCTTTTAATTAAGAAAGCAGTGAAACTTTTTGCATGGCAACGCCCGCCATGCAAAATTATTATTTTAAGTTGGGGTGTGAAAATGGCAGAACTGCATTTTAAGGAATTTCCATACAAAAGAAACCTGTTTAACATAGACCCTGAGAATATAAAGGGCGACAAGAGAAAAGACTGGCAGGAAAAATCAAATTACTCTGTCAGGACAACAATAATAATCCAGATTGACACAACAAACGTTTCAACACAGGAAAGGGAAGTCGCCCCCAATCTTACTTTTATTTCAACCAATCAGGCAATCGTAAACGTCTACAATTATCACACTTTCAAAAACCTTTCCTTTTCTGAATTTAATGCAGCTTACGCCAAGTATGAATTTGGACTGGAAAAGCAAGTGCATGAGCTAATTTACAAACTAAATTCTGCAAGGCACAGAGCTGGCCTTATGGGAGAGTGGTTTATAAATTATGGCTTGAATGAAAGGCATGTGGAAGTGTCCAGGTCATGAAAGTCCCTTACATACCCAAAAGAATTTTCAAGTACGGAATAAAGCCAGCAGTTGCCGGAACAGAAAGAATTTTTGACAGGGAAAAGCGCGCTGGCCTTCACCTTGCAGGCTTTGACGTTGAAACAATTGGAACTACACTATTTAAGAGCAATGACCTTTACAGCGTTCAGATAGTAATGGACGACCCTAAAGACAGCCACGTTTTCTTTCCAGAAAAGCAGGGTGTGGAAAACCTTACAATGTTCACTGAACTAATTGACGCGCACACCAAAAGGGTTTTTGCAACAGCCCACAATGCAGGGTTTGATA
>DATKVU010000189.1:0-47613 GCA_035529915.1 Clostridia bacterium | reverse complement strand
AAGGGGCTTTTGTTTCTGACAGTGAAGTGCAAAAACTGATTGGCTTTTTGAATAAAACCGGGGTCAGACCGGTTTATACCGAAGAGGTGACCGAAGCCACTGAACCTATTTCCGGAAGAGCCGGTGGAAGCACTGATGAGAAAGATGAGTTTTTTGGTGAAGCGGTGCGAGTGGTTTGTCAGTTTGGTCGAGCTTCGGCTTCTTTGCTTCAGCGCCGGCTTTCGATTGGTTATACTCGAGCAGCTCGTATTTTAGACCAGCTTGAGAACGCTGGAGTGGTTGGACCAGCAGATGGTTCCAAACCTAGAGATGTTTTAGTGCAAAATCCGCAAGAATTTTTAACTTCTTTAGATCAATCTGGCCCACAGTAACTTTCATGAGAACCGTTGGTGAAATACTGGCAGAAAAAAGAAAAGAGTTGGGTTTAAGTTTGGAAGAGATTGAGAAAGAAACTAAAATCCGACGCCGGTACTTAGAAGCAATTGAAAAAAACGATTTTAGCAAAATTGCCGAAAGCACCGTCGTAAAAGGCTTTATCCGCAATTATGCTCAAGCCTTGGGATTAGTGCCGGAAACTGCTTTGGCGGTTTTTCGCCGTGATTTTCGCGAGAATCAAAAAGGACAAATAATTCCTCGGGGAATGGTGGAACCCTTAGCCAAAAAAGGCTTTTACTGGACGCCAAAGTTCACAATAATTGCCTTCTTGTTAGTTTTGTTTTTGACTTTTGCTTTTTTCTTAATTAGCCAATATTGGGGATTTTCTTCGGCTCCCCCTTTAGAAGTTTACTCGCCCAAGGACGGCCAAGTAGCGAAAGAAAAAGTGCTTGTTTCCGGCAAGACTGATAAGGATGCGACAGTTAAAATCGACGGCAATCTAATCTCCATCACAGAAGACGGAAGCTTTAAGGAAGAAGTAGTTCTGCCCAGAGGAGATAATGTTCTCACCATTGAAGCTGCCAACCGCCAAGGCAAAAAAAGAATCGTCAACCGCCAGGTAAAAGTAGAATAAGAAGATTGTTGACAAGGCTTCTAATAACTTCTAAACTAAATTTACTGCCCATGCAAATACCTTATCTTAACCAGATTCTTCTTTTTTTAGTAATTGCCATCCTGACTACGCTTCTGACTTTAGCGGGAATTCAGGTCATTCATATTTTAAAAGAACTGCGCTTGACGATGAAAAAAATTAATCAGATGATGGATGACTTTAATTTAATCAGCCGCTCAGTTGCCAAACCAATTGCCGGAGTTTCTGGCTTTGTGACCGGGCTTAAAAGCGGTAGTGATGTAATTAATCTTTTTTTAAAAAACAAAAGTAAAGGAAAATCTTCAGAAATTAAAAAATGAACAAGGAAGAAAAAAATCAAGAGCACAGTGGATTTTGGCTGGGAATGGTTTTGGGTGGACTTTTGGGAGCCGCTGGTGCTTTTTATGCAGCTACAGAGGATAAAGAAGAATTGCGAGAAAAACTGGTTGAAAGGGCGAAATGGTTTTTGGATAACTTAGACGAGCTTAAAGATAGGGTTGGGGAAACAGGCGAAGAGTTAAGAGAAAAGGCTATTGAACTGCCGGAAATGATTGAGGAGAAAAGCGAAAATATTGAAGAGATTGCCAAAGAAGCGATTGAAAAAATCACTTCTGCCACCCAAAAAGCCCAAAAAAAAGGCATCAAAACTTTTTTCTCCAAAGGTAAACCCCTAAAATAGCCTCAGTCTTACAACCACTTTTTTAAAACCAACTTCAGAGAATTCGGGGGTAAGGAGAGAATTTCATTGTTTGCTACATTATTAGGCTACTATATCTAGCTTTAAACTTTATAAGGCCCAAAGACACTAAATTCAGTCCCGATACCCAAGCCAACTTGATTTTCAAGAAATATTTCTCCTTGCGGGTCTTTTTTCAAAGAAGGGTTGCTGATTTGAGTTGCTATCAGGACAACATTTTCCAGTTTGTGAGCGCCAACGGGAATAACTGCTTCGCCTTTCTTTTGTCTTGCCTTCATTTTAACGCCATATTCCCATTTAAACTTAAGTCCCAGGATAAATCTTTCCAAATGCTCTTTCAGGTTTGCCGGCATAACCTTGTCCCGAAAATATTTTTCGTATCCGCTGGCGTTTTCTGGCGAGCAAAGAGGTTGGGCTTCAGTGGGAGTAATGGGAGTAAGGTAAAGCCTTGCCCCCTCTTTGCCCACCAATCGTTTTTCTTCAATTGCTTGTGCTCCTTGAGCATCAGTAAAGTGATATAAAAGAAAAATCTGTTTTTCTGGATTTACGCTGAAGTTATATTTTTCAGCAGCTTTTTGGATAATTTCTATTTTTTCTTGACCAGTGGCTTTTTGAGGGATTATGGAAGTCACGTAGCGACCGAATGCTTTTATTGAGGTAATACCAGTCATTTATTTAATTTTATCAAAAGTGAGAAAATTCGGGGGCAAAGAGAAGAAAAATAACTCGTCTTATTGCTTGCTATAATTGGGCTATGAGTTGGCAAAAGAATTTGAGAATGGATTTAGGGTATCGCTTCTTTGGTAACAGTTTTGAGCGGTTTTTTGATCGGGGACGGATGCTAAAAATTTTGCAGCAGAATGTTCCGCCTGAATTTTTGGAGAAAGATATCAGCGATTTGGGTTGTGGTGACGGATTGACTACTCAAAGAATTGCCAAAGCGCTTAAAGCTAAAAGTGTCATTGGTTATGAATTTAATAAATTTCTACTTAATAAAGCAGAACAAAGAGGGTTATCAGTAAAACAATGGGATTTGGACCAGGGAGTTCCTACTGGCGAATTGGCAGTGATTTGGGGAGTAATTCATCACCTAGAAGACCAGGAAACATTCCTTAAAAAATTGAAACAAAATTTTAGATATGCGGTTATCAGAGAGCCGTTAAAAAGGTGGCATTCTTTTCTTGATGGAGGGGAACCTAAAGCCAAAGAAGACTGGATAAAACTTTTTAACAATACTTTAGGCGATTGTCAATTTATTGAATCAGGGGATAATATTTATGTGTTTTGGAAGAGGAAACAGTCTAATTGAAGCCAGAAAATTTAGGGCAAGGATAATTTTAAATTTTTTTCCAGGAACTCTTTTTGCTCGGAAATACAGTTTTCGGGCATTTCTTTGAAAAAGCCGATTTCTTCTCCTTGCTCGCTGCCTTTTGGTTCGCCTTCGGTAATTTGAGCTAAAAAAACATTGGTAATGGTATGCCGACCGCCGTCATCAAAGAACTCTTCTATTCCTAAATGTTTAATAACTTTTACTTTAACGCCGAGCTCTTCCATGGCAATCCGCGAGATAGCATGTTCAATTGGTTCTTTAAAAAGAACTGTCCCGCCCGGAATATGCCACATTCCCTTAAAAGGAGGAATAGAGCGTTTGGTCAGAATAATTCCTTTTTCAGTTTGAATAACCACATCTACCGCCGCCCGGGGAACTTTATGGTAAATCCTCATAAATTCTTCGTAAGGAAGACGAGGGTATTGCATAGGGAGAATTATAAACTCATCTTACTCGAGTTTACAATTCTCGTAAGCTGATTTTGAACCCAAAATTTCATCTTTAAAAATTAAAATCAAAGTATTTTGGGTATAGCAAAATCTATGGTTAAAATTTTAGGTGGAATTATTAGGGTTATTCCTGTCCCGATTCCATAGAAGAGGATTTTGGATAATATATTCCCGGATTTTGTTTAATTCGTTTTCATCACGGATAATATGTTCGTAATAATTTCGTTGCCAAACAGGAAAATATTTGTGATTTTTAAAAATCCGAATTTGTTTGGTGGAATTCATTTTGAAATAACCGATTATTTGGGACAACAATGACCGTTTTTGTGGTGATTGATTTTGTAGGGGCGATTCACGAATCGCCCGTTCAGATTCACGAATCGCCCGTAATTGTGATTTGATTACAATCATTCCATGAACATGGTTTGGCATAATTTGATATTCATCCAAAATAACCGGAAACCGTTTTGGTAATGTTTCCCAGATATTTTTTACAATTTGACCGCATTGGTTCAATCCCATTTTTGCACACCCATTGTTTTGCCAATCGGACGCATTGTGATGCGGATCGGGCGCATCGTGATGCGCCCCTACAATGTCATACACGATATTGCCAAATAGACATTCTCTGTTTTCTGTACAAATGGTGACAAAATACCAACCCGCGTTTGAATAATTGTACCTTGGTAATCTGATTGATTTGCGTTTTGGTAATTCCATTTGGAACAGCGGGCGAATCATGATTCGCCCCTACATATTTATATTACAGGAATGGTTTGCCCTGGAGGCTGGAATCGTTTATACTGGACGGGACGGGCGAATCGTGATTCACCCCTACAAATATGACCCACAACATAACATCTAAAGAATTAAGGAAAAAATATTTGGATTTTTTTGTGGAAAAAGGGCATAAGGTTATTCCTTCGGCTTCGCTGATTCCAGAAAATGACCCGACTACCCTTTTTATTTCTGCCGGCATGCATCCTTTAGTCCCTTATCTTTTGGGTGAACCGCATCCTTTGGGTAAGCGCTTGGCCAGTGTCCAAAAATGTTTGCGGACGGTGGATATTGACGAGGTTGGTGATACTTGCCATCAGACATTTTTTGAGATGATGGGCAACTGGTCTTTGGGCGATTACTGGAAAGAAACCATGATTCCTTGGAGCTTTGAGTTTTTAACTCAGGTTTTAAATATTCCAGCAGAAAAGCTTTCGGTGACGGTTTTTGCTGGTGATGAGGATGCCCCGCGTGATGATGAAACTGCCGCCTTATGGGAAAAAGTCGGCATTCCCAAAGAAAGAATTTACTTTTTAGGCAAAGCTGATAATTGGTGGGGCCCCGCAGGCAAAACCGGACCTTGTGGCCCGGATTCGGAAATGTATTATGACACAGGAAAAGAAGCTTGTGGCCCTGATTGTCGTCCCGGTTGTGGTTGTGGAAAATATTTGGAATTTTGGAATGATGTTTTTTTGCAGTATAACTGCACGGCCGAGGGAAGATTTGAACCGCTGGAGCAAAGGAATATTGATACAGGTGTGGGCGTCGAGCGGATGCTAATGGTTTTAAACAATGAGTATGATGCTTATAGAATAGATGTTCTTTGGCCGATTATCCAGAGGATTGAAAAGATTTCTGGCAAGAGTTATGAAAGCGAAGAAAATAAAAAGCCGATGAGAGTGGTAGCAGATCATTTAAGAGCAGCGGTTTTCGTGATAGCGGATGGAGTGGTGCCAGCGAATGTCGAACAAGGTTATGTCCTTAGGCGACTAATCCGAAGGGCGGTTCGTTTTGGCAAAATGTTGGGGATTGAAAAACCATTTACGACTGAAGTCGCCGAATCAGTAATGGAGATTCTGGCTGATGTTTATCCGGAAATTGTTGCTGATAAAGCAAAAACTTTTAGCGAATTAACGCAAGAGGAAGAAAGATTTTCCCGTACCCTTGCTCGAGGAATTAAAGAATTTGAGAAAATTGTTGGCGGACTTCCCCGCGGCGAAGAATTAGCTGGTAAAGTAGCTTTTTTCTTGTACGAAACTTTTGGCTTTCCGATTGAATTAACTCGAGAGATGGCAGCAGAAAAAGGAATTTTGGTTAATGAAGCTGAATTTGACCGCGCCCAAGCTGAGCATCAAAAAAAGTCGCGGGTCGGAGCAGAGAAGAAATTTGCTGGCGGTTTGGCTGATCAGTCAGAGATTGTCGTTAAATATCATACGGCCACTCATCTTTTACATGCAGCTTTGCGTCAGGTTTTGGGCGAGAGTGTTCATCAAGTGGGTTCTAACATTACGGCTGAGCGCTTGCGTTTTGATTTTACTTATCCCCAAAAACTAACCCAGGAGCAGATTAAAGCAGTTGAGGATTTAGTGAATGAAAAAATCAAGGCCGATTTACCGGTGACAATGGAGACAATGGGGCTTGAAGAGGCCAAGGAAAAAGGGGCTTTGGCTTTTTTTGAGCAAAAATATGCCGAAAAGATTAAAGTTTACCGGATTGGAGACTTTTCTCAAGAAGTTTGCGGCGGGCCTCATGTTAAAACGACTGGCGAGCTAGGACGATTTGAGATTTTCAAACAAGAGTCCTCTGGCGCCGGTAAAAGAAGAATTTATGCTATATTAAGTTAAATGCTGCCCTTATCAACAATTTTAGGAAAAATCAATCCTTTGGAAAAAGAAACTACTTCTAATGCTGGCGAGTTTTATTTAAGCTTGGTCATTAGTGATAGATGGGTAAAAAGCGCTATTTGGAATTTGACCGAGGAAGGAGAAAAAAACTTAACTTTTGGTTCTTCAGAGACTTGGAGCGATAGCGCGGAGGAGCTGATTGTGGCTGCTGATGCTTCGATTGCGACAGCGGTTACTAAATTACCAGCCGTGGCCGGTAAACAACCCAATAAAGTAATCTTGGGTTTGCCCGAAAACTGGGTTGAGGGAAATACTGTCAAGGAAAGCAAGCTGACCACTTTGCAGAAAGTTTGCCAAAAACTGGCTCTCAAGCCCTTAGGTTTTGTAGTTACCCCTGAAGCAATTGCTCACTATTTAAAGCAAAAAGAAGGTGGCTTACCCAGTGCGATTTTACTAAGTTTGGAAGAAACAGAGATAGTGGTTTCCTTAATTGTTAAAGGAAAATTCTTGGGCAGTAAACTAGTGGGTCGGAGCGATAACTTAGCCTTGGATTTGGAAGAAGGACTTTTGCGATTTAATTTTCAAGAGGTTTTGCCTAATCGGATTCTTCTAATTGAAGATAGCGAGGCTGAAGATATTGAAGAGATGAAGCATACTTTGGTTGCTTATCCTTGGGTTTCTCCTAACGGTGACAAAAAATTAAATTTTCTGCAACTACCTCGAGTTGAGGTTGCCGAAAAAGAATTTGAGGTAACCGCCGTGGTTGTCGCTGGTTGTCGTGAATTGGGTTTGGATAAGGAGTCGCCAGCTCAAAAGACAATTTTACCGCTCGATACCGAAGAAGAAGAGAAGGAAGAAGAAGTGGCGGCTGTGGCCGAGCCAACTGTTGGAGAGGGTTTACCAGAAGAAGATTTTGGTTTTGTTAAAGACAAAGATATTTTAGTAGAAAGTCCTCTTGAGGAAGAGGAAGAGAAAACTGAGGTTCCCAAGATTGAGACTGTTACTGAGGAAAGCCAGACAGTTGAAGTTCCCCAGACCAGTTTTGGATTTCTTTTTTCCTCCAAGCTAGCTGCTTTTTGGCACTGGTGCAAGAATCTAGTCCATTTGCCCAAACCTGCTTTCCGATTTTCTGCTCCCCGGGGTTTGCTTTTGCTGGCCGGGATTTTGGCAGCAGGATTGGTGGCAGTGTTTTTGCTCTTTTGGCAGACAGCCAAAGCTGAAGTAAAGATTTTTATCCAACCTCAGAAAATTGAAGAAGAGTTTGAGTTTGTTCTCTCCGCTAAGGCAGAAGCGGTAGATGCCGAGGAAATGACTGTCCCAGCCAGGGAAACGAGCGTCAAGGTGGTTGGCGAAAAAACCGCCAATGTCACTGGTAAGAAAACTGTTGGTGATAAAGCCACTGGTGAAGTGGTTGTTTACAATCGCACTGATGAGGTAAAAAGCCTAGCAAAGGACGCAGTTTTAAAAGGCCCAGGAGAGTTGAAGTTTGTTTTAAAAGACGAAGTGAAGATAGCTTCCAAAACTGCCGATTTAGCTGAGGGAGTTGACAAGTGGGGTGAGGCGAAAGTAGGAGTGGAAGCAAAAGAAATTGGCGCAGAGTATAACCTGGCCGCTGATTCGATTTTGACTTTTGAAAACTTTCCTTCGACTTCGCTTTTAGTCAAAAATCCCAATGCTTTTTCAGGTGGTACTAGTCGGGAAATTCAAGCTGTTTCCAAGGAGGACAGAGCTTCTTTACAAAAGGCTTTGTTAGCACAACTAGAAGGAGAAGCTAAACAAGAGATTCAAGCCCAGATTGCCGAGGGCGACCAGCTTTTGTCAGACTCGGTTAAACTAAAAGATCAAACCAATCGTTTTGACCATGAAGTGGGAGACGAGGCTTCAAGTATTAATTTAAAAAGCGAAGCTAGTTTCACCGCTTTGTTTGTAAAGCAAGAGGATTTTGAGATTTTAACTGAGAAAGTAATGGCTGAGTTGGTTCCTGAAGGATATCAAAGGAAAAAAGAGGCAGGAGAGAGTAGTTTTTCTCTCAAAGACGAGAAAAAGCGTCTTTATCTTGCTCAAGTAAACCAGGAATTTTGGCCTGAGATTAAGCTCAATGAAATTCCCGATCAATTAAAGGCTCAAAGTTTGGCCAAAGGAAAAGCTAGTTTGGAAGGCTTAAATCAGGTAGTCGGCTTGGAGATAAAAATCAAACCCAAGCTTTTCTCCTCTTTCAAGTTCTTCCCTCTAAAACGGGAAAATATTAATGTAGTGTTGCAAACTCTTTAAATGGCTCTTTACCGTTATGTTAAGAGACTGCCCGAAACTCAAGACCTTCAAGCTAAAGCTTTCTGGCTAAGGCCTAAACTACTAGCCGGATTTTTGGTCCTGATAGGCTTTTTTTTCTTTGTTAATGCTGCCTATCCGATTATTTCATACCAACTTTTGATTTCTCCTCGTTTTTCCCGGTCTTTTGTCAGTCCCAGTTCAGAAGCAGCCATTGCCCAATCTTTTGCTGTCTCAGGCGGTGAACAAGCACTGGGGACAGAAATTGATTTGGTTGACTATACTAAGGCTAGTAACTGGTTTCCCAACCAAGAGGTGGTCTTTAGCCCAAAAGCAGGCTCTTTTTATACACTTTCTATTCCTAAATTAAAGATTTTTGAGGCGGTAGTTGAAGTGGGAATCGAAGACCTTAAAAAGAGCTTGATTCAGTATCCAGGGACAGTTGAACCAGGGAGGTTTGGTAACACGGTTATTTTCGGTCACTCCGTTCTTCCCCAATTTTTTAATCCCAAGAACTATACCACTATTTTTTCTACTTTACCGACTTTGCGAGCCAATGATGAGATTTTTGTTACTTACAACCAAGTTAAATATCGCTATTTAGTGGAACAGATGATTGAGGTGCCTCCTAATGATATTTCTATTTTGGCCCAGCGCTATGATGATTCGTATCTGACCTTAATTACCTGTGTCCCGCCCGGAACTTATTTGAGGAGGTTGATTGTCAGGGCCAGATTAGCGAAAATGTAACTGATGAAAATACTGGGAATTGATTACGGCAGAAGCAAAATTGGTTTGGCAACTGCTGAGACTGCCACTGGTTTGGCCGAGCCAATGGCAGTTGTTCCGAGAGCCAATATCAAAAAGCAAATATCAAGGATTGTTTGTGAAAATTCGATTGAGAAAATTGTTGTGGGTCTACCCGGGGGCAGACTGGATGCGGAGATAAAAAAATTTGGTCGAGCGCTCGAGCAAGAAACAGGTTTACCAATTGAGTATTTTGATGAAACCTTGACTAGTTTAGATGCCCGGAAATTACTGCTGAAAGTGCAAAAAAAAAGAAAGTTTAGGCAGGAGTGGGAAGATGCATATGCAGCGGCAATTATGTTAGAATCATATTTAAGCCATCTTTGTTAAACTGCGATGGCCAAGGGAGATTAAGCTATGATTAAAAATATTATTGCTCCGGTCCAAGCCTGGTTACTTTCTCGGGGTCAATGTGTTGGCTGCGGAGCCTTGCTCTCTAAAGCCAAAAGGGAAGCTGGCAAAGCGGGGACAGAGAAAATTACTTGTAAATGCGGCCGAATTTTTATTTTTGATTCAAAGAAGAAAAAATATCGTCGCGCTCTTTTTGAAGAAGTTTAAAGCTCGGGTGAAAAAGACTTCCTTTCTTATTGTTGGAGGCTTGATTATTCCCCTATTTTTCATTTTAGGGACATTTTTTTGGTGGCAAACTTCGCTCAAACCGGTTAGGCCAGCTGACAAAGGGAAAGTAACGGTAGTAATTAGCAAGGGAGAAAATATTGCTGAAATTAGCCGTGAACTAAAAAAAGAAAATTTAGTCAGATCAACTTTGGTTTTCAAAATTCATCTTTTGCTTTCTGGAATTGCCAGAAAAATTCAAGCTGGCAGCCATCATCTTTCGCCGTCAATGACGATGATGGAAATTGCCCAGGCTCTGACTAAAGGGACGGCTGATCAGTGGCTGACAATTGTTGAGGGTTTAAGGCAAGAACAAATTGGTAGCCTTTTAATCAAACAAGGCTTTGCTATTAATCCAGCCGAATGGCAAGCAGAAATTGAAGCCAAAGCTCTTGAAGGTAAACTTTTTCCGGATTCATATTTGTTTCCTAAAGGGGCGACTCAAGGAGCGATTCTAAAAATCATTGACCGTAATTTTCAAAAAAAAGTTGAAGACAACCTGGCCCAGGAAATTAAAACCAGTGGTTTGGCTTTAAACCAGATTTTGACTCTGGCTTCAATTGTAGAAAGAGAATCAAGGGCTGAGGAAGATCGAAAAATAGTGGCCGGCATTCTGATAAAACGCTGGCAAAAAAACTGGCCGCTTCAAGCTGATGCGGCAGTCCAATATGCTCTGGCAAGCCAAAAGTGCCAGGGAACTTATAGTGCCGAGTGTGACTGGTGGCCAGTAAAACTAACTAAGGCGGACTTACAAATCCGTTCGGTCTACAATACCTATCTTTATAAACGACTGCCACCCGGGCCGATTTGCAACCCTGGTCTTTCCTCAATCAAATCAGTTTTAAATCCTCAAGAGTCTCCCTACTGGTTTTATCTCTCTGATTCCGAAGGAGTAATGCATTATGCCAAAACTGATATTGAGCATGCTGCTAACATCGATAAATACCTAAAATAACTTTGCTAGTTGACAAAGAAACAAGCTTAGGCTAAAATGCCTTCAATTCAACAAATAGTGGTAACGGACGTGATAGTCCGTTTCTTTTGCATCGCCAAAAGAAGAAATCTTTGGCGATTTTTTTGTCTTAATTTGGCTTAAGTTAATGAAACCACAAAAAAAAGAGCGCGTCAACTGGGGAAAAACTTATCCAGTCCTGCCACCCCTTAATTTAACTGAGGTTCAAAAGGAATCTTGGGATTGGTTTAAGCGTGAGGGGTTGGGCGAAGCGATTAAAGAAATTTCTCCGATTGAGGATTTTGCTGGTAAAAACTGGCATTTGGAGTTTCTCGATCACTTTCTCAGTCCGCCAACTCGCTCAATTGCCGAGTCTCAAGCCAAAGGCCTTTCTTATGAACGAACCCTAAAAGTAAGGGCTCGACTTCTAAACAAGCAGACCGGCAAAACAGTTGAGCAGGAGGTTTTTTTGGGTGATATTCCTGAAATGACTCCCCGGGGCACTTTTATTATCAATGGCATTGAAAGAACAGTTATTAATCAAATTGTCAGAGCGCCGGGAGCTTACTTTTCCGGAGAAGTAGACCCTAATACTGGCCGAACTCTTTACACGGCTGAAATCAGACCAATGAAAGGTTCCTGGTTGGAGTTTTTCGTTGCCAGAAACGATGTAATTTCTGTTCGTATTGATCGCCGAAGAAAGTTCCCCGCCACTGCTCTTCTGCGAGCCTTTGGTCTTTCTACTGATAGGGAGATTATGGCGGCTTTTTCCGCTCTTGATGGCCAAGGTCAGGCCTTAATTGAGAAAACCCTAAAGCACGATCCCACTAAAACCAGAGAAGAGGCTTTGGTAGAAATTTACAAAAAGCTTCGTCCGGGTGAACCGGCCATCTTGGAAAATGCTCAAGAGTTTTTTGAGAATCTGTTTTTGAACAGTCGTCGTTATGATTTAAGTAAAGTCGGTCGCTATAAAGTCAATAAACGTTTGGGGCTTAATATTCCCAATACGCCTGATAACTGGATTTTGAATCGCCAGGATCTGGCGGCCTTGCTCGCTTATTTAGTCAACTTACAATTAGGTCGGGGAGAGATCGATGACATTGATCATTTGGCTAATCGTCGGGTTAGAAGGGTGGGTGAGTTAGTCTTGCAAACTGCAGTCAAGGTTGGCCTGCTTAGACTGGAGCGAATGATTAAAGAGAGAATGGCTTTAATGAGTACTGAGGAAAAGTTTCAGCCTAGTGCTTTAATTAATGCTCGACCCTTGATTTCTGCTATCAATGAATTTTATCGCCAAGGGCAGCTCTCACAAATCCTTGATCAAACCAATCCCCTTTCTGAATTGGATAACTTAAGGAGACTCTCAGTGATGGGTCAAGGAGGAATTACCCGAGAGCGAGCTTCATTCTCCATCAGAGACATTAACTCTTCTCAGTACAGCCGAATTTGTCCGGTTCGTTCGCCTGAAGGACCGAATATCGGTTTGGTGACTTATCTGGCACTCTATGCTCGAGTTAATGAATACGGCTTTTTGGAAGCTCCTTATCGAAAAGTGGAAAAAGTAAAAGCCGGCAAGAGGACCAAAGTGAAAGTCTCCAATGAAATTGTTTATTTGCAGGCAGATGAGGAGAGAGATTACTACATTACTCATTCAGGAATTGAACTTGACCGTTATGGCCATATAAAAGAAGAGCTAGTTCCTGTCCGTTACCAAGGAGAATTTTTGGAGGTGGCTGCTGATAGCGTTGACCTAATGGATGTTTCCCCTCAACAGATTGTCGGTACTTCAGCTTCATTGATTCCTTTTATTGCCAATGATGAGCCCAACCGGGCTTTAATGGGTACTCATATGCAAACTCAAGCGGTTCCTCTTTTAAATCCCGAATCGCCAATTGTCGGCACTGGCATGGAAAGCAAAATTGCCGAGGCAATGGGAATGATAGTGAGAGCCAAGAATAATGGCAAGGTAGTTTATGTTGATGCTGACAAGGTGGTTATAAAAACTGCTAAAAAGGTTAAGGGAAAGACAGTAGAAGAAAACTATTTTAAAGAAGGCGATGAAGAAACCTATCGAATTGTTAAATTTAAGCGCACTAACCCGGTGGGTACTTGTTATTCTCAAAAGCCGTTGGTTGAAGTAGGCGAGAAAGTGAAAAAAGGGCAAATTATCATTGATGGCCCGGCCAGCGAAGAAGGAGAGTTAGCCTTAGGAAGAAACTTGCTTATCGCTTATGCCCAGTTTGAGGGCTTAGGCTATGAGGATGCGATTATTGTTTCTGAGAGACTGGTTAAGGAAGACCTTTTTACTTCAATTTCCGTTGAAGAATATGAAGCTCAGGTAGTAGATACGAAACTGGGGCCAGAGGAATTGACCCGAGATATTCCTAACGTAAGTGAGCAGGATTTGGCGAATTTGGCTGAAGACGGCATTGTGGTTGTCGGTGCTGAGGTTGGGCCGAATGACATTTTGGTGGGTAAAATTGCTCCTAAGGGGGAGACGGAGCTTTCGGCTGAAGAAAGACTTTTACGGGCAATTTTTGGCGAGAAAGCCAGAGAAGTCCGTGACACTTCTTTGCGTGTCCCTCATGGCGAGCGAGGGATTGTGGTTGGTGTCCAGATTCTTGATCGAGAAAAAGAAGATGAACTGGAGCCTGGCGTGAACAAAATTATTAAGGTCAAGGTCGCTCAAGTTAGAAAGATTGCCGAAGGCGATAAACTGGCTGGTCGCCACGGCAACAAGGGGGTAATTTCTAAAGTAGTGCCCCTGGAAGATATGCCCTATTTGGAGGACGGTACCCCGGTTGACATTATTATTTCTCCTCTTTCGGTTTTGGCAAGAATGAATCTAGGCCAGTTGTTGGAAGCCCACTTGGGTTGGACAGCTAAAAAACAGGGATATCGAGTGGCGGTGCCAGTTTTTGAGAAATTTTCGGAAAACCGAATGGAAGAGGAGATGAAAAAGGCGGGTCTTCCTGTTTCTGGAAAAGTAAGCCTTTATAACGGTAAAACAGGGGAGCCGATGGACCAGGACGTGACCGTGGGGGTGGCTTATATTATGAAGCTGATCCACATGGTGGAGGATAAAACTCATGCTCGTTCAACCGGCCCTTACTCCCTGGTGACTCAGCAGCCTCTAGGCGGAAAAGCGCAGATGGGTGGCCAGCGTTTGGGTGAGATGGAAGTTTGGGCGCTTGAGGCTCATCAAGCCGCCCATGTTCTTCAAGAAATGTTGACGATCAAGTCTGATGATGTGATTGGAAGGGCTAAGGCTTTTGAGGCGGTAGTTAAAGGAGCGCCGGTTCCCGAAGCTTCGGTGCCTGAGTCGTTCAATGTTTTAGTCAATGAGCTTAAGGCATTAGGTTTAAATGTGATTCCTCAAGGGGTAGTTGAAAGCTTTGAAGAAGATGAGGAGACAGACAAGACTGTTGAAGAGCTGGGCGCCTCTTTGGAGGTAGAAACTCCCAGTGAGGCCAAACCCGGAGAAGAAATCCAAGATTTAGTTGAGGAGGGCGCATGATTAAGGGGATTGCTGATTTTAAATCACTTTTGATTAAAATTGCCTCAGCCGAAGAGATTCATGATTGGTCTTTCGGAGAGGTTACTAAGCCGGAAACCATCAATTATCGAACTTTAAAACCGGAAAAGGACGGCCTTTTTTGCGAAAAGATTTTTGGTCCGACCAAGGATTGGGAATGCTATTGTGGCAAATACAAAAGGATTCGTTATCGAGGCATAATTTGCGATAAGTGCGGGGTTGAGGTGACTCTTTCGCGGGTCAGAAGAGAACGAATGGGCCATATTGATTTGGCGACACCAGTGGCCCATGTTTGGTATTTTAGGGGTTCGCCTTCCCGACTTTCCCTGCTTTTGGATATTCCTGCCAAGAGCTTGGAGGCAGTTTTCTATTTTGCCCAATACTTGGTAGTGGAAATTGAAGAAGAAAAAAGAAAAGAGGCTTTGAAAGTTTTAACCAAGAATTATCAAGAGCGAGAGACCGAGGCCAAGAAAATTGGCCAAGAAAGGCTGGAAGAACTAAAAAAGACTTTTGCCCAAGAGAAAGGAGCTCTAAAAGAAAAGATTAAAAATACCGAGGCTCGAGTTTTGGCAGAAAAGGAATTGGAGCTTTCGCGAAAACAGAAAGAGAAGTGGAGTCGGGATAAGCTTGAGGTCGAGTTGGCAAAAATTAAGGGAGAGCTGAAGCTTTTAGCTGATCGAGTCAAGAGCTTGAGTCGGCTTTCGGTTCTTTCAGAAGAAGATTACCTGCGGCTTAAAGATGTTGGCGCCGCTGGTTTCTTTAAAGTCGGCATGGGTGCCGAAAGCATTTTGGAGGTTTTGGAAAAGCTGGATTTGGGTCAATTAGCCGAGGAGTTGAAAAAAGAGATTGCCGGCTCATCCGGGCAAAGACATATTAAGGCAGTTAAAAGGTTGCGCTTGGTTGAAGGGATGCATCGTTCCAACCAATCTCCTGAGCGTTTAGTTTTAACAGTTCTGCCGGTAATTCCGCCTGATTTGCGACCAATGGTCCAGCTAACTGGTGGTCGTTTTGCTACCAGTGATTTAAATGACCTTTATCGCCGGGTAATTAATCGCAACAATCGCTTAAAACATCTGATTGAACTAGGTGCCCCAGAAATTATTTTGCGCAATGAGAAAAGAATGCTTCAGGAAGCAGTCGATTCCCTGATTGATTCGACCAAGAGTGTTAGGGAAAGAAGGAGAAGAAGGCGAGCACCTTCTTTACGCTCGCTTTCTGACATGTTGCGCGGGAAACAAGGTCGGTTTAGACAAAACTTACTGGGGAAACGGGTCGATTATTCTGGTCGGTCAGTGATTGTAGTTGGCCCGGAGTTAAACCTTACCCAATGCGGCTTACCCAAAGAAATGGCTTTAGAAATGTTCAAGCCCTTTGTTTTGCGGGAAATGATTGTTCGGGGAGTCGCTCCCAATGTGAAGAGCGCCAAAAACATTTTAGAAAGAAGGCCACCGGAAGTTTTTGACATCTTAGAAGAGATTACCAAGGAGCATCCCGTGCTCTTGAATCGAGCGCCCACCCTTCACAAACTGGGAATTCAGGCTTTTTACCCGCTTTTGGTAGAGGGGAGCGCCATTAGGATTCATCCTTGCATTTGTCAGGGCTATAATGCTGACTTTGACGGTGACCAAATGGCAGTTCATGTTCCCCTTTCCCAGAGAGCCCAAGAAGAATCAATTGAGTTGATGATGCCGGACAAAAACATGCTCAGACCAGCCGACGGGACCCCCATTAATGCTCCAGATCGCAGGGAAATGGCTCTTGGTATTTACTATCTTACTTCTTTAGACCCGGTTTTGAAGGCCAAAGAGAAAGTTTGTTCTTTTGCCGAGGCGATTTTAGCTTATCAATCTGGGAAAATTAAACTAAGAGAGCCAATTAAGGTCAGGCTGGAGAAAGGGGAGACAATTGAGACCTCAGTCGGTCGCCTTCTCTTTAACGAAATTTTGCCAGAATGCCTGAGGTTTGTTAATGAAGGCGTTCAGCAAAGCACCGTTAAAAAACTTTTTACTTGGGCGATGAAAGAATGTTCCCATGAAGAAACAGTCGCTTTGATTGATGATCTTAAAAACTTGGGCTTTTATGGGGGGACGGTTTCCGGAGTCTCTTTGTCTATCAGAGACAGTGTTATGAGTCCAGATAAGGAAAAGATTATCGGAGCGGCGGAAAAAAGAGTGGCTGAGATTGAGGAGACTTATCGACAAGGTCTAATTACCTTGGAAGAGAAAAAGCGCTTGGTGCGCGGTGTTTGGATGGAAACAACTGAAGAGCTGGCTGATAAAACTTGGGAAGTAATTGAGCCTACTAATCCGATTAAGCTGGTGATTGATGCCCGGGTCGGCCGAGTCTCTCGGGACACGATTAAGCAAATTTCCGCGATGCGAGGACTAGTAGTTGATCCTTTGGGAAGAATTGTTGATTTGCCGACTAAAAGCAATTTCCGACAGGGGTTATCGGTTTTTGAATACGTGACTACTAGTCGAGGTTCAAGAAAAGGCTTGACTGATACGGCCTTAAAGACCTCTGATGCTGGTTACCTAACCCGAAAGCTGGTAGATGTTTCTCATGAGGCAATTATTAGGGAGAAAGATTGTGGTACTAAAGAAGGGATTGAAATTTCCAAGCAGGGACCGAGAGGCGAAAAATTCGCCGAGCGAATTTTGGGTCGGTCTTTGGCTGAACCAGTAATGGACCCCAGGACCAAAAAAGTCATTTTCAAGCGCAATGAAGAACTTGATGAAAACAAAACTCAGGTTTTGGCAGAGAGTGAAGCTATCGAAAGTGTCGTGATTCGTTCACCTTTAACTTGTGTTGCTCGCCACGGACTTTGTGTTAAGTGTTATGGCTGGAATTTTGCTGACCGACAGTTGGTCGAGATGGGAGTTCCCGTAGGCGTTTTAGCGGCCCAGTCGATTGGCGAGCCCGGAACCCAGCTAACTTTGCGAACCAAACATACGGCTGGAGTAGTAGGCTTGGATGTGACTCAAGGGTTACCCAGGGTAACTGAGCTTTTTGAAATCAGAACACCCAAGATGGTTTCACCGCTGGCAGAAATTTCTGGCAAAGTGGAGGTAATTAGTGAGGAGACTGGTTATCGGTTAATATTAACAGAAAAGAAAAAAGACGGTAAAAAAGCAGAATACCTTATCCCCCTGGCTAGTACCCTTAAAGTCAAAGATGGTCAGGAAGTTTTGGCAGGGACTCAACTGGCCTCAGGCGCGCTAGCGGTTAAAAATGTTTTAGACGTCAGAGGTTTGCGAGGAGCCCAAAACTACTTGCTTGATGAAGTCCAGAGCGTTTACGAATCCCAGGGGATTCCTATTAATGACCGCCATTTTGAGACCGTGGTAAGAATGATGAGCGAAAACGTGCGGGTGAAAAATCCTGGTGATACTTCGTTTTTGCCTGGGGATTTAGTTAACAAGCACCGCTTGGAAGATGAAAATGAGAGGGTTCGAAAAAACAAGGGTAAGCCAGCGGTGGCCGAGCAAATAATTTTGGGGATTACCCGAGCGGCTCTCTATACTGAATCTTGGTTATCGGCTGCTTCTTTCCAAGAAACGAGCAATGTTTTATCTGATGCCGCCATGATTGGTAAAGAAGACCATTTGTTGGGGCTAAAAGAAAATGTGATTATTGGCCGCTTAATTCCGGTTAGCCCGGAAAGAGCCAAGCTGAAATCTTGAGCTTGAAGCTAAAATCTGTTAAAATTGAGCTTACGATGCCAACAATATCTCAGTTAATCAGAAAAGGAAGAAAAAAGACGCCGAGAAAAGTTAAAGCCACGGCTTTGCGTCGTTCATTTAACGCGCGGACTCGGCGGATGGTGGAGTCAATTAACCCGCAAAAGCGGGGAGTGGTAACTTTGGTTAAAACCATGACTCCTAAAAAACCAAACTCAGCTTTAAGAAAGGTAGCCAGAGTCAGGCTTTCAAATAAACAAGAAATCACTGCCTACATTCCCGGAGTTGGTCATGAAATTTCTGAACATGCGATTGTGATGGTTCGCGCTGGCAGAGTCAAGGATTTGCCGGGAGTTAAGTATCATATTGTTCGCGGTAAGTTTGATGCCGGCGGAGTGGTGGGAAGAAAAAGCAGCCGTTCCAAATATGGCACAAAAAGAGAGGCTGCGGTCAGAGCAGCTCCTACAAAGAGCAGTCCAAGCTCACCTCCAGAAGCGGAAGCTTGAGAGTTTAAGTTAAAATTATAAATTAGAAATTTTTACCATATGCCAAGAGCAGGAGCAATTAAAAAAAGACAGATTGGACCAGATCCGATTTATCATGATGTTTTAGTGGGCAAGCTGATTAATCGGGTCATGCGCAGCGGTAAAAAAGCCGCCGCCCAAAAACAAGTCTGTGGTGCTTTGGACTTAATTAAGCAAAAAGAAAACCAGGAACCAATGTTGGTTTTTCATCAGGCGATTGAAAATATCAAACCTCATATGGAAGTGCGCTCTCGCCGGGTCGGTGGAGCTGCTTATCAAGTGCCGATGCCAGTTAAAGGCGATCGTCGAGAGTCTCTGGCGATTCGTTGGCTTATCCAGGCGGCTCAAAAGCGTTCCAGTGCTGAATATCATACTTTTGCCGAAAAGCTAGCCGCTGAGCTAGTTGATGCTTTCAATAACCAAGGTGGGGCAATTAAGAAAAAGCAAGACACTCACCGTATGGCAGAAAGCAATAAAGCATTTGCACATTTTCGCTGGTAGTGCCCTCTTTCTTACTTTTGTTTTTGCTGAAGCTCTCCCAGAGCAATCATTAAAGCCTGCTTTAACATTGCAGTTCGGGAAACCAGCTGGTTTGTAAGAAGTGATTGTGGGTCGGTTCTATCTCCGTTATTTCTCTCAAAGAGAATTGTTCCTACGGTGGTGGTAGCAAAACCTCTTTTTTGAGCTTCCTCAACTGCCCAAGAAGGGAAAACGACCCCTGAAGAAAGAGCAAAACCTTGTTGTCCCTTTTTGTTTTCTGCAATAACTAAGCCAAGGTCAAACCACATAGCTCCTGTTCCAGTCTCGATCGGAAGAATTCCATTCTCAATGCCTATGATAAAGTCATAAGCTTCTTGGGCGAGACGTTTGGCCTCCTGAGCTCTGTTTCGGGCGCCTTGAAAAATTTCCTTAAGGCCAACAGGTTGTTCGTTTATGCCAGAGGTAACTTTTACTCCTTTGACCATTATTTGCGTATCTGGATAAACTTCTTTAAATGTTTCTTTGACTGCCCTCAGTTTATGTTCACTGTTTGATCCAAGTAGAATTTTTAACTCTTTGTTTATCATTTGAGATACTTGATTAATTCTTCAGCCGAACCAACGACTTTATCTATAAGTACATTTCGAGACAATTCGTTAGAATCCTTTTCCAGGGCATAAATTGGTTTTCCCAAGACAGCAGCCGCACCCATTTCTAAAGTAGAGCTTACTCCTATGTAGCCGTCTTTGTTATAAATAAAAACTACATCAACTTTGCGTATAAACTCCAGATGATGCCAAGTGAGGCCTAAGAAAGCAAATCTTTTTAAATCCTCCTCTAAATTCGATATTTTAGTATTGGTGTTCATAATTGGCTTAAAAACCACGATGCCGCGTTTTTCTAGTTTTTGGGCGAATTCAAAGACTTCTTTTTTATATCTTCTTGAGCCGCACAAGACCACGCTTTTCATAATGACTAGATTATACTAAATTTTATTAAAGTTTTTGTTTTTAGGGAAACTGTGCTACTCTTGAATTAAAGTATTAGTCGCTTTCGCCGAGGCCTCGGCGAATCAAAGGAGGTGAGAAAAATGTATAAAGTCAGAAAAAAGGATGGTCGGGAAGAGGATTTTGAGCGCAGTAAGCTGGTTAACAGTGTCCTTTCCGCTGGTGGGAAGCAGGAAGAGGCAGAAAAAGTTGCTGCCGAGGTGGAAGCTTGGTTGCCTACGGCAGCGGTTAACGGCCTGGTTGATTCCCAGGCAATCCGCAGCAAAGTCCTGGAGGTTTTAAAGCCTCTAAGTCCAGTGGTTGCCGACAAATTTGAGGCCTACAAAAAGCAAGTCTAAATATTGCTTTGAGGGTAGGATTTTGATAAAATAGACTCTACGAGTACACTCTCCGCCAGAGGAGTTGACAGAAGGCGGAGTTTGTTTATTGGAAAGGATTTTACAAAATGGCGGCAATTCAAAAAACCACTGAAAGAACTGTTCCACTTGGGAAAGTGAGGAACATTGGCATTATTGCCCATATTGATGCTGGTAAGACTACCACTACCGAACGAATTTTGTTTTTTACTGGTAAAACTTACAAATTGGGTAATATTGATGAAGGAACAACGATTACCGACTGGATGGACCAGGAAAGAGAAAGAGGAATTACGATTGTTTCCGCAGCAATTACTACTTTCTGGAAAGACCATCGAATAAATATTATTGATACTCCGGGCCATGTTGACTTTACGGCTGAGGTCGAGCGCTCAATGCGGGTACTTGATGGTGGGGTGACCGTTTTTGATGCAAAAGAAGGGGTTCAGTCCCAATCAGAAACTGTTTGGCGCCAAGCAGACAAGTATCATGTTCCAAGAATTATTTTTATTAATAAGATGGATTTGCTTGGAGCGGATTTTAAGGGGACTTTGGCAATGATTAAAGAGCGCTTGGGGATTAATCCGGCTACTGTCGCCTACCCTATTGGTGCCGAGCAGGACTTTAGAGGCGTGGTTTTAGTCTTAGAAGAAAAAGCCCTTTATTGGGAAAAAGATCCTTTGGGAGTTGAATTTGGAGAGGGCCCGATTCCCGAAGAGATGAAAGAGGAAATTGCCCAGGCTCGTGAGGGACTAATTGAGCAAATTGTCGCTGAAGCCGGAGATGAAGCTCTTTTGGAAAAATATCTTAACGGCGAGGAGCTCTCGCTTGAGGAGCTAAAATTAGCCTTGCGAAAAGCTACTATTGCTTATCGCTTAGTCCCTGTTTATGCTGGTTCTTCTTTACGCAACAAAGGAGTTCAGCCGCTTTTGGATGGCATAGTTGAGTTTTTGCCTTCGCCGCTGGATTTGCCTCCGGTAAAAGGAATTGATCCCAAAACCGGCGAGGAAGTTAGCAGAGCGGCTAAGAACGAGGAACCGCTGGCTGCCTTGGCCTTCAAAATTCAAGTTGATCCTCATGTGGGTAAATTGACTTATCTGAGACTTTACTCTGGAGTTTTAAAAGCAGGTAAGACTGTTTATAATTCGATCAAAAAAGACGATGAGAGGATTGGTCGACTGCTTTTAATGCATGCTGATAAAAGAGAAGAAATTAGCGAAGCTTATGCGGGCGAGATTGTCGCTGCCATTGGTCTGGGCAGGACTGCTACTGGTGATACTCTTTGTGAGGCGGCCAAACCGATTGTTTTGGAATCAATTGTTTTCCCCGAACCAGTGATTTCTTTGGCAATTGAGCCAAAAACCAAATCTGACCAGGAAAAATTGAGTACTGCCTTAAACCGACTTTCTGAAGAAGATCCAACTTTCAAGATTAAAGTTAACCAGGAAACCGGTCAAACGATTATTTCTGGTATGGGTGAGCTGCACTTGGAGATTTTGGTTGAGAGGATGAGACGAGAGTTTGGGGTAGAAGCTACTACCGGCGCGCCCCAAGTTGCCTATAAAGAGACGATTAGCCAGGTTGCTAAGGGTGAGGGGAAGTATATTCATCAGTCTGGCGGCCGAGGACAATATGGTCACTGCTTCTTGCGGGTTGAGCCAAGAGCCCCGGGCGAAGGTTATGAATTTGCCTCAGAAATTAAGGGAGCTGCGATTCCGAATGAGTTTATCCCGCCAATTGAAAAAGGAGTCAAAGAGGCGATGGAGAATGGGGTTTTGGTTGGCTATCCACTGGTAGATATGAAGGTAGTAGTTTATGACGGCTCTTACCATGAGGTAGACTCTTCAGAAATTGCTTTCAAAATTGCTGGCTCTCAAGCCTTACAGAATGCAGTTAAAAACGCTGGTTTAGTTTTGTTAGAACCGATTATGAAAGTAGAAGTGACGACTCCAGAAGAGTTTATGGGAACGGTGATTGGTGATCTCTCTTCCCGTCGAGCTCAAATTCAGGGAACTCAGGTTCGTGGTGCCGCCCGAATTGTCTTGGCGCTAGTGCCTTTAGCCGAAATTTCAGGATACTCGACCACTTTGCGAAGTTTAAGTCAAGGAAGAGCCAGCTATTATATGGAACCTTCCCATTATCAAGAGGTGCCGAAAAACATTACTGAAGCGTTGGTTGCAAAAAGAGGTTAAATTTGGTATATTAGCTAATTACGAATTACCTCTTCATAGGCGAGAAGTAAGAAGAGGGGTTTTTCTTGAAAATAGTTAAAGTTAGAAATTAATAAAAATTAAGTAAAATTATCTTAAGGAGTTAAAATGGCAGATCAAAAAAAGTTCGCCAGGACTAAACCTCATTTAAATATTGGAACTATTGGTCATGTTGACCATGGAAAAACCACTCTTTCGGCGGCCATTAGCACAGTTTTGGCCAAACAACCCGGGAGTACCACTAAAGCTTATGGCTTTTTTGATATTGATAATGCGCCCGAAGAAAAGGAGAGAGGGGTTACTATTAATATTACCCATATTGAGTTTGAAACCGAAAAACGCCATTATGCCCACATTGACTGTCCAGGTCATGCGGACTATATCAAAAACATGATTACCGGGGCAGCCCAAATGGACGGTGCTATTTTGGTAGTTTCTGCTCCGGATGGCCCCATGCCACAGACTCGAGAACATATTCTTTTAGCACGCCAAGTTAATGTGCCAGCCTTGATAGTGGCTTTAAATAAAGTGGACTTGGTTGATGATCCGGAATTGTTGGATTTGGTGGAGATGGAAATCCGGGAATTGCTGAAGAAATATAAGTTTCCTGGAGACGAAACTCCCATTGTTCGGCTTTCGGCTCTGAAGGCACTTGAGGGTGACCCTGAAGCGGAAAAGGACGTTTTGGAGCTGATGAAGAAGGTTGATGAGTATATCCCCGAGCCGACTCGTGATCTTGAGAAGCCTTTTTCAATGCCGATTGAGGATGTTTTCTCAATTAAAGGTCGAGGAACAGTGGTGACCGGTAGAATTGAGAGAGGCAAGATTAAGGTTAATGATGAGGTGGAAATTGTTGGCATTAGGCCAACACAAAAAAGTGTTATCACTGGAGTGGAGATGTTTAGAAAAACTCTCGATGAAGGCCAGGCCGGAGACAATGTCGGTATCCTTCTTCGGGGGATTGAAAAAGACGATGTGGAGAGAGGCCAAGTTTTGGCCAAGCCGGGAACGGCGACTCCCCATACTAAATTTGAGGCTGAAGTTTACATCTTAACCAAGGAAGAGGGTGGTCGTCACACACCGTTTTTTTCCGGCTACCGCCCCCAATTTTATGTCAGAACCACTGATGTGACTGGCACGGTGACTTTGCCAGAAGGAGTGGAGATGGTCATGCCTGGTGACAATGCCAAAATGACAGTGGAGTTAATTGTGCCGGTGGCGATGGAAGAAGGTTTGCGCTTTGCCATTAGAGAAGGTGGCCATACTGTCGGTGCCGGAGTTATTTCCAAAATATTGGCATAAGGGGCGACTGATTCCCCCGATGTCAAATCGGGGGATTTTAATGGCCAGGTAAGTTAGCCGATAATATTTTAGGTTTTGTGATCGGCCAGAGCCGAAAGAACATTTAAAAAATGCAAAAAGGTCGAATTCGTATTAGGTTAAAATCATACGATCATCGAGTAGTGGATGAGGCGGCGGCCAAAATTGTGGAAACCGCCTTGCTTTCAGGGGCGAAAATTGTTGGTCCGGTCCCCCTACCCACTAAGCGTCGCTTGATTGTGGTCACTACCAGTCCCCATACGGACAAGGATGCTCGTGAGCACTTTGAGATGTTGACCCACAAAAGATTGATTGATATTACCGAGCCGACCCAAAAGACAATCGAAGGGTTACAACATATGGAATTGCCGGCTGGAGTGGATATTGAAATTAAAATGTAAAATTTAGCTTTGGGCGGGTTGATATCTGAAGCAATTTATAGTAGAATAGAATCGCTTGCTGGAGGTGAGTTTTTTAGGAAATTTTAAACACTAAAAGGAGTATAAACAGGGCGCTTCCAGCCTGCCTGCTGGCAGGTAGGCGCTCTTAATTTTTTTATGAATACAATTACTGCTATTAAAGGGGAAATGCAGACCCTTTTTGATGAGTCTGGTAGAGCTTTGCCAGTGACTCTTGTTTTTGGCAAGGAGGTCAAACTGGAAGAAAAGTTTAGCCAGGGCGACTTAATTACCATTAGTGGAATTTCCAAAGGCAAAGGCTTTGCTGGAGTGATGAAGAAGCATGGTTTTGCTGGCGGTCCAGCCACCCATGGACAGTCTGACCGTCCCCGTGCCCCCGGCTCGATTGGAGCGACCACCACTCCTGGCCGGGTTTTGAAGGGAAAAAAAATGGCCGGTCGGATGGGCGGAAAACGGGTGACCAGCAAAAACCTTTTGGTCTGTCGAGTGGATGCCGAGCAAAATATTTTATATGTTTGTGGGGCTGTCCCTGGTAGCAAGGGGAGTTTGTTAACTCTCCAAAAAGCAAGATAAGGAGAAGATTTAATGAAAAGTTTGAAAATATCTACCATTAATGCTCAAGCTAAAGTTTCTGGAGAGGAGACTTTAGCTAGCCCGGTTTTTGAAAAACCGGCTTCTCCTGCCTTGATTGCCCAGGCAGTTTTAAGCTTTTTGTCCAATCAAAGAAGGGCTTTGGCGACGACCAAGTCTAGAGCCGAAGTCGCTGGTTCGGGTCGCAAGATTTGGCGCCAAAAAGGCACTGGCCGAGCTCGACACAAAGACCGTCAAGCACCGATTTTTGTTGGTGGCGGGATTGCTCATGGCCCTAAGGGAGCCGGAAATTACCAGAAAAGATTAAGCCAAAAAATGGCCCAGAGAGCTCTTTTTTCGATTTTAGCCGAGAAAATAAGAGCGAAAAAAGTTTTTTTGGTTGAAGTCTTGAAGTTTAAAAAAAGCAAAGAAGCAGCCGTTTTTGTTGAAGATTTAAAGAAAAACTTAAAAGCAGAGGGTAAAATTGCCTTTTTGCTGACCAAGGACGAGAGTCAGTTAAAAAGAGCTTTGAGAAACCTTAAAGGAGTAGTTACTCTAAATACAGAGTCGCTTAATTCCTATTATCTTTTAAATACTGATTTTCTTTTTATGACTAAGTTGGCCTTAAAACAAGTTAAAGTTCTTTTAGGAGAAAAAGATGCGAGCAAGCATTAAACCAGTGATTACAGAAACAAGTATGGAAATGGCCCGTCGGAATTGGTATACCTTTGTCGTTCCTCTTGGGGAAAACAAAAATACGATAAAAAGATTGGTAGAAAAAACTTTTGCGGTAGAAGTTTTAGCAGTCAAGACAATGATAGTTAAAGGAAAGAGCAAAAGGTCGTTGAAAACCAGAAGAGTAGTAAAGAAGCCGGATTGGAAAAAAGCGATGGTTAAGGTTAAAGAGGGCCAAAAAATTGCAGTTTTTGAGACAGGAGTTTAAAGATGAATAAAAGATTAAAACTAAAAATTGGTAAAAGAAGTGGTCGCGATACTCGGGGTCGAGTTTCGGTTCGAGCTCGAGGAGGCGGCAGCAAGCAATTTTTAAGGAAAATTGACTTTAAAAGGAATAAAATTGGCCTTGAGGGAACAGTTGAGGCGATTGAATATGATCCTAACCGGAATGTGGATATTGCCTTAATAGTTTATCCTGATGGAGACAGACGCTACATTTTGCAAGCCGAAGGTTTAGGTTTGGGTAACAAGGTAGTGGCTAGCCCGGAAGCGGAGATTAAACCCGGAAATGCCCTTCCTTTGCAAAATATTCCGGTGGGAACCCCGATTCATAATCTGGAGATTGTGCCTGGAAAAGGCGGCCAGTTGGTTCGAGGAGCTGGTAGCGCGGCCGCAATTCTCTCCAAAGAGGAGAAAATGGCTCAGGTAAAACTACCCTCAGGAGAGATTAGACTTTTCCCTCTTGCCAACTGGGCGACAGTAGGCCAGGTAGGCAATGTCGGCGAAAAGCTGAAAAAGCTAAGAAAAGCTGGCGATTCTCGGCGCCGTGGGATTCGACCGACGGTTCGGGGAGTAGCCCAACATCCTGGATCTCATCCTCATGGAGGAGGAGAAGGCCGGAGCGGTATTGGTATGCCCAGTCCCAAATCCCCTTGGGGTAAAAAAACTCTGGGGAAAAAAACCAGAAAAAAAACTAAATATAGTGACAAACTAATTGTTAAAAGGAGAAAATAGTTATGGCCAGATCGAGTAAAAAAGGACCTTTTATTGATCCTAATTTAAGCAAAAAAATTAGAGTCTTAAAAGCCAGTGGCAAAAAACAGCCGATTAGAACTTGGGCAAGAGCATCGCAGATTCCGCCGGAATTTGTTGGTTATACTTTTGAAGTTCACAATGGCCGCAGTTTTATTCCTGTTTTTGTTACTGAAGAGATGGTCGGCCAGCGATTAGGAGAGTTTGCCCCGACTCGGACTTTTAGGGGGCATGGCCAGGTAGTCAAAAGAACAATGGAGAAAACATAAAATGGAAGTAAAAGCAAGTGCTAAATATTTAAGAATCAGTCCCAGGAAGTTAAGGCAGTTGACTTATAACTTGCGGGGACGGCGGCCAGCTGAGGCTTTGCTGCTTTTGGAGAAGTCTCCTCAAAAGGGAAAAGAGTTTTTGCGAAAGCTGATTATGCAAGCAAAAGCAAATGCGATTAACAATTTTAAGCTGACAGAGGAGAATTTGCGCATCAAAAAGCTGGAGGTTGGCGATGGCCCGGCCTACAAAAGGATGGATAAATCCCATGGGGCTCGATTTGACCGAGGAATAATCAAAAAAAGAACCGCTCATTTGTTTTTGACCCTGGAGGCAGAAGAAAAAGCCGAAGCAGCCAAACCGGCAAAAGCAGCTACTGCCAAGAGAAAAAGAAAGGTTGAGAAACAAGCAGAACCGAAAAAAGCAGTTAAAAATACTAGAAAGGAAAAAAAGAGGAAGTAAATATGGGACAAAAAGTTAATCCAATTGGTTTTAGAATCGGCAATCTTTATACCTGGAATTCACTTTGGTATGCCAATAAAAAGAGCTTCAAAAAACTTCTTTTAGAGGACGTTAAGGTAAGAGAATACTTAATGAAGAGACTTAAGTTGGCAGGAATTGTCGGGGTTAAGATTGAGCGGTCAATCAATAAAATTAAAATTACCCTTCAGGTAACTCGTCCAGGAGTAGTTATTGGCCGGGGAGGCAGCGGTTTGGAAGAGCTGAAAAAAGAGCTTAGCCGGATGGTTTCTATTCCTGAGCCGGAGAAAAACTTGGAAATTTCTCCTGAAGAAGTAAAAAATCCGGAACTTTCGGCCATGTTTGTGGCTAATCGGATTTCCGAACAGCTGGCAAAAAGAATGCCTCATCGTTATGTGGTAAGAAAAGTAATTGAAAGAACCATGTCTGCCGGAGCTAAAGGGATTAAAATTACCCTTTCGGGGAGAATTGCCGGAGCAGAGATTGCTCGGCAAGAAAAATATTCCCAAGGGACAGTCCCTCTGCAGACCCTAAGAGCGAGAATTGATTTTGCCGAAGTACCGGTTTTAACTCGCTCCGGCTATATCGGCGTTAAAGTTTGGATTTATCCAGGAGAAGAAAATGCTGGCACCTAAAAAACAAAAATACCGTAAAGTTTTTCGAGGAAAAACCAGAGGCAAAGCTAGTCGAGGTTCGGAAATTAGCTTTGGTGAGTATGGACTAAAAGCTTTAAGTTCTGGTCAGATTTCTGCCAATCAAATTGAGGCGGCCAGGAGGGCGATTACTCACTTTACCAAAAGAGAGGGTAAAGTTTGGATTCGAATTTTTCCTCACAAACCAGTGAGTGCCAAAGCCGCTGGTTCAAGAATGGGAGGCGGAAAAGGTGATGTTAAAGTTTTTGTTTCTCCGGTGATTCCTGGTCAAATTCTTTTTGAATTAGCGGGTGTGACTGAAGAGGTCGCTTTCGAGGCTTTGAAAAGAGCAGCCGACAAGTTGCCAGTTAAAAGTAAAATTTTAAAAAAGAGTTGAAAATAAATTGAGAGTAAAACAAAATGAAAAAAAAGCAAAAAGAAGAAATGAGAGCCAAAACCATTCCGCAACTGCTGGAAGAAATTAACAAAAGAGAGACAGAGATTTTGAAGTTGAGAATGGAGGTTAAACTAGCCAAAGTGAAAAACACCACTAGCTTAAGGTGCAAGCGGGATGAATTGGCCCAAGTAAAAACCATATTGCAGGAAAAGAAATTAGAAGAAACTGTTTCGGCAAGAGCCGAAGAAAAGAGGGAAAAATGAAAGCTTTTCAAGGTAAAGTTGTTTCTAACAAAATGACAAAAGCGGCAGTCGTTTTAATTGAGCGACGCTTTCGCCATCCAGTTTATGGGAAAATTGTTACCAAAAAGAAGAAAATTCATGTTTTAAATGAAATTGGGGCCAAGACAGGTCAAGAAGTTAAGATTATTGAAACTCGGCCGACCTCCAAAACAATTTCTTTTAAAATTACGGAAATTATTGGAGAGAAAAAATGATTCAGCTAAGGTCAATTTTAACTCCGGCTGACAATGCTGGAGCCAAAAGGCTAAGAGTAATTCATATTTATGGCGGCTCCCAAAGAAAAAGCGGTAGCATTGGCGATGAAGTGGCGGCTGTGGTTGACCAGGCGGATCCCAATGGTGTCGTCAAAGACAGCGAGATTGTCCGAGTCTTGATTGTTCGCACTAAAAAGGAAATTCGCCGACCTGACGGCACCCATATTCGTTTTGACGATAATGCGGGAGTAGTTATTGATAAGAGTGGTAATCCGCGCGGGACTCGGATTTTCGGGCCGATTGCCAGAGAGATAAAAGACTCAGGTTATGCTAGAATTGCCTCTTTGGCTAAAGAAATTTACTAAGATTAATAACAATTATAAATTTATAGAAATTTAAAGAATTTATGAAAATAAAAAAAGGAGACAAAGTCAAAGTTTTACGAGGAAAAGACCGGGGTAAAACCGGCGTGGTCAAGCAGGTTTTTTCCAAAAAGGGTGAACTCTTGGTTGATGGAGTTAATCTTTACAAAAAACACCAAAAACCTCGTCGGGAAGGAGACCAGAGCGGAGGAATTATTGATAAAGTTCGTCCCCTGGCTATTTCCAAAGTAGCTTTGATTTGCCCTAAATGTGCTAAAATCACCAAAGTTGGGTTTTTGGTTAGTCAGCACAAAAAGGTGAGAGTCTGTCGAGCTTGTAAGGCGGAGATTTAAGTTTGAAAGGGAGTAAAAAATGAGATTGGAAGAAAGATACCAAAAAGAAATTGTCCCCAAGTTGCAAAAAACACTGGGGGTTAAAAGTCCTTTGGCCGTTCCTAAAGTTATTAAAGTGGTTATTAGTATGGGGGTAAAAGAAGCCAAGGAAGACAAAAAGGTGATTGAGAATGTGAGCGAGCAGCTGGCGGTGATTTCCGGGCAAAAACCCAAGCTTTGCCGAGCGAGAAAATCGATTGCCGCCTTTAAGCTGGGGAAAGGCCAGCCAATTGGATTTTGTGTTACCCTAAGAAAGCAGCGGGCTTTTGATTTCTTGGAAAAACTTTTTAAAATTGTTTTGCCTCGAGTAAGAGATTTTGGCGGGGTTAGCCCTAAGGGCTTTGATGGCCAGGGTAATTACAGTTTAGGCATCAAAGAGCAAACCGTTTTTTCGGAAATTAATTTTTCCAAGATTGATAAAATTCGAGGACTGGAAGTAACGGTTGTTACCAATGCAAAAAGTGATCAAGAAGCGAAAGTGCTTTTAGAAGAGTTGGGCATGCCTTTTGTCAAGGAGGAAAAGTAAAATGGCAAAAAAATCAAAAATTGTCAGAGAAGCGAATAAAAAAATGTTAAAATATGAAACCCGGGCTCGCAATCGCTGCAATCTGTGCGGCCGGCCAAGAGGCTATATTCGTCTTTTTGGTCTTTGTCGGCTTTGTTTCCGCAAATTAGCCCACAAAGGAGAAATTCCCGGAGTTAAGAAAGCCAGTTGGTAAAAAAAATGATTAGCGATCCGATTGCCGATTTATTAATTAGAATTAAAAATGCCTCCATGGCAGGCAGCAAGAATGTTTCTGTCCCTTATTCTAAGCTTAAGGAAAACTTGGCTAAAATTTTGCAAGTCGAGGGCTATCTTAAAAAAGTAGCTGTCAGCGGAGAAGGAGTACAAAAAGAGTTGGTTTTGACTTTAGCTGAGGAAGGGAGTAAACCTCGACCAATTGAGGTTAAAAGAATTTCCAAACCGGGGGGAAGAGTTTATGTGCAGGCTAAAGAAATTAAACTTTGGAGAAGAGGTTTGGGAACAGTGATTATTTCTACTCCGAAGGGATTAATGACTGGCAAGCAAGCCTTGCAGAAGAAATTGGGAGGAGAGATTATTTGTAAGGTAATCTAGAAAAATGTCAAAAATCGGTAAAAAACCAATTGCTATTAAAGAGGGAGTCACTATTTCGCTTGAGGGCAGGCAAATTATTGTTCGTGGCCCTTTGGGAGAGTTGAGGTTGGCCAAACCTGATAGTTTGCAAGTTGAGATTGAGGGCCAGGAACTAAGGATTAAAAGGCTGGCCGAAGATAAAAAGACCAAAGCCATGCATGGGACACTGGCTCGCTTAATTGCCAATGCGATTAAAGGCGTAACCACTGGTTTTAGTAAAACTTTGGAGGTAGTTGGGACTGGTTACCGGGCCCAAATGCAAGATAATGTTTTAGTTCTTTCCTTGGGTTTTTCCCATCTGGTTCATTTTACGCCGCCCCCAGAAATCAAACTGGAAGCAAAGGACAACAAAATTGTAGTTTCTGGAATTAGCAAAGAAATAGTCGGCAATACGGCAGCAGCCATCAAAAGATTTAGAAAACCGGATGCCTACAAAGGTAAAGGCATTCGTTATCTAGGCGAAAAAATAAGGCTAAAGCCAGGCAAAGCCGCTACTAAAGCCGGAATTGGACCGGTTAAGTAAAAGAAAGGTAAAAATGGAAAATAAATTAGTCCGAGCTCAAAAAAGAAAAACCAAAACCAGAGCCAAGCTTCCCCGAGAGGGCTATCGCTTGGCAATCTCTCGTTCTAATCGTTATCTTTTTGCCCAAATTATTGAACAAAAAACCGGCCGAACGGTTTTGGGCTTCCACGATTACAAGCTTTTAACTCCCGCTCAAGCCAAAGATAAAAGCAAGACTCAGCGGGCTGAAGAATTTGGGGCTAAATTTGCCGCCGAGGTCTTAAAGAAAAAGATTGAAAAAGTTATTTTTGATCGAGGTCCTTATCGTTATCATGGCCGAGTAAAAGCTTTTGTTGAGGGAACGCGTAAAGCTGGCTTAAAATATTGAAATTAAGGAAGAAGTATGTTGAGAAATGCAATACCAGCCGCAGAAAAGGAATTTGAAGAAAAAGTTGTTCAAGTTAACCGGGTTTCGAAAAAGACCAAAGGAGGTAATAAAATCGGTTTCTCTGTTTTGGTAGTGGTGGGTGATAAAAAAGGCCGGGTCGGCGTCGGTTTGGGCAAAGCGGGCAATGTTTCAAGCGCGATTGCCAAAGGGATTGATTATGCCAAAAAGCATTTAATTACTGTTCCTCTCAAAAATAGCACCATTCCTCATGATATAAGGTTAAAAAGAGGGGCGGCCCAAGTCTTGCTCAAACCCGCTCCTAAGGGTTCGGGAGTAATTGCTGGTGGAGCAGTTAGGGCAGTCGTGGAGGCAGCGGGAATTAAAGACATCTCTTCTAAGGTTTTGGGGACTAGAAATAAAGCCTCTAACGTTTATGCAACGCTTGAAGCCTTAAAACAACTAAAAAAAATTGATCAAAAAGAGGCTTAATTAGAATGGACTTATCGCAATTAGTGAAAACAACTCAAAAAAGAAAAAAAAGAGTCGGCCGCGGCTATGGCTCTGGTCGTGGGGGTCATACTTCTACTCGGGGAGCTAAAGGAGCAAAAGCACGCGGCAAAGTAAAACTTTTCTTTCAAGGGACAAAAACCAAAAAGTCTCTCTTAAAAAGACTGCCACTTTTGCGAGGAAAAGGCAAACTAAAAGCTAAGGAGGCACCAGTAGTAGTGAAGCTTGAGGCTCTGAACTTATTTAAAAAGGGTGAAGAAGTAAATTTGGCTTCTTTGCAAGCCAAGGGAATTTTGCCCAAAACCCTTCCGGCCGGAACTGCGGTGAAAATCTTAGGAGAGGGTGAGTTGAAAGTTGGTTTAACCGTTAGTCTGCCAATTTCTAGCCAAGCAAAAACAAAAATTGAGGCGGCTGGAGGTCGGGTAGCGGAGGGTAAATAAGTGGTTGAGAGAATTTTAAGTGAGCTGAAAACCGTCCTTAAAGTTCCTGATTTACGCCAAAAAATTCTTTTTACTGCCTTTATCTTGGTTATTTTTAGGCTGGCGGCCCATATCCCAGTAGCTGGAGTTGATTTAACTGCCCTACGGGCTCTTTTTGCTGGCAGTCAATTTTTAGGACTTTTGGATATTTTTTCTGGCGGGACTTTGACTAATTTTTCTGTTATTGCACTGGGCTTGGGTCCTTATATTAATGCCTCAATTATTTTACAGCTTTTGACTTTGGTTTTTCCTCAGTTGGAAGAGCTTTCTAAAGAGGGTGAATATGGCCGGGAGAAAATTAACCAGTACACTCGGTTTTTAACGGTTCCTTTGGCGGCTCTCCAGGCAATTGGGGTTTTTACTTTTTTAAGGACGCAAAATATTGTTAGCCTGGTTTCTCCTTTCCAAGTTTTGGCGGTTATTGTCTCTTTGGTGGCAGGGACAATTTTTGTCATGTGGTTGGGCGAGCTAATTTCTGAAAAAGGCTTGGGAAATGGAATTTCTCTTTTAATCTTTGCCGGTATTGTGGCCCGCTTGCCAGTTTCTTTTGGTCAAACAGCAGTCACTGTAGAAACGACTCGTGTTTTTAATTTGCTGATTTTTGCGGCTTTGTCGTTGGTAGTAATTGCTTCAGTTATTTTTGTTGACGAGGCGATTAGGAAGGTAAAAATTGAGTATGCCAAACGAATTTATGGGGGGAAAATGTATGGAGGCCAGTCAACTTTTTTACCTTTAAAGATTAATCAAGCCGGAGTGATTCCAATTATCTTTGCTGCTTCCTTGGTTTTGCTGCCTTCAATGGTGGGGCGGTTTTTAGCCCAAGTTCCCAATCAACCAATTGCCAAAGCGGCTTCAGTCCTGGCCCAGATTTTTAATCCCGGTAACTTTACCTATAGCTTGGTCTATTTTCTTTTAGTAGTTGGTTTTACCTATTTTTATACGGCGGTTACTTTTAATCCTAGTAAGATTGCTGATGAGTTAAAAAAACACGGAGGCTTTATCCCCGGAATTCGCCCAGGTAGTTCCACCGCCAATTTTTTAAGCTATATTCTAACCAGGATTACTTTGGCCGGGGCAGTTTTTTTAGGAATAGTGGCGATTTTGCCCTCGATTGTCCAGGGAGCGACAGGGATTACCACTATTACTATTGGTGGAACTGGGATTTTGATTGTTGTTTCTGTTGTTTTGGAGATTTTTAAGGTGATTGAAAACATGGTTCAAATGAGAGGTTATGAAAAGTTTTTGGAAGAGAGGTTTTAAATGAATATTTTATTAGTAGGGCCAATTGCTTCAGGCAAAGGGACACAGGCCCAAAAGTTGATTGAAAAATTTAATTTAGCTCATTTAGAAATGGGTAGTTTGCTTCGCTCTATTAGCGAGCAAGACACTCCCCTAGGCAATAAAGTTAAAGAATTTTTGGATAGCGGCAAGCTGGTAACTGACAAGATTATTATGGAGGTGGTGGAAAGCTATCTTCAGGGTATTGGCCGACTAGATGGGATTTTGTTTGATGGTTTTCCCAGAATTTTTTCCCAAGCTAAGTACTTTGAAGGGTTTATGGCCAGCAAAGGTCTTAAAATTGATATAGTTTTGTACCTTATTTTGCCCAAGGAGGAAATTTTCAAAAGAATTATTAAGCGCCGGACGTGTGTCAAATGCGCTAGGATTTATAACCTGGTTACGAATCCGCCAAAGACTGAAGGAGTTTGTGATGTTTGTGGAGGCAAGCTAGTTAGCAGGTCCGATGAGACTCCGGAAAAAACTGCCGTGAGGATGGAATGGTTTGAAAAGGAAGTACTACCGATGGTTGATTATTATCGGAAAAAAGGAATTGTTGAGGAAGTTGATGGTAATCGGCCGATTGAAGTGATTTTTGAAGATATTGTGAAGCGATTAAAAAAGCGTGGCTTGACAAATGGCTAAAATTCCCCTAAAAACTCCCTCAGAAATTGCTCTGATGGCCGAAGGAGGAAAAAAACTAGGTCAGATCTTACAAAGAGCTTTAAAGAGAATAAAACCTGGCTTGAGCACTTGGGAGATTGATAATTGGATAGATAGGGAAATTGTAAAAGCAGGCGGTCAAGCTTCATTTAAAAAAGTTCCTGGTTACTGCTGGGCTAGTTGTACTGGTCTGAACAGCGAGGTAGTTCACAGTATTCCCCGCCAGGATGAAATTGTCCAAAAAGGGGACCTTTTAAAAATTGACTTGGGCATGCTTTGGCAAGGCTTTAATACTGATATGGCCTGGACTGTAGAAGTTGGCAGTCGTCAGCAGCAGAAGTTTCTAACAGCCGGTAAAAAAGCTCTGGCAGAGGCAATTAAAACCGCCAAAGTCGGCAATCGGGTTGGTGATATTAGCAGAACAATTGAAAAGACTCTCAAAAGAGCCGGTTATCATCCGGTGGAAGTTTTGACTGGGCATGGGATTGGTCGCCAGTTACATGAAGAACCTCTGGTGCCAGGAGTTTTGAAAGCCAGGGTCGAAAAGACCGCAGAGTTAAAGCCAGGAATGACTTTGGCAATTGAGGTAATCTATGGTCAGAAAACAGGAGAAGTGGTTTTGGCTCAAGATGGCTGGACTATTTTAACAAAAGATGGTAAAATATCGGGGCTATTTGAGAAGACGATAGCAATTGCTGAAGAAAAACCCCTGGTTTTAACCCCATTGAGTTTTGATTTTTAAAAAGGGGTATGTAAACAGGGGAGCTTTTGTATGTTAAAAAAAGGCGAGGAAGAAAAAGAAGGAGTGGTCATTGAAAACCTGCCTAATACTACTTTTAGAGTAGAGGCGGCCGATGGTCGGCAATATCTTTGCAGCTTGTCGGGAAAAATGCGAATGTATCGCATTCGCATTCTTCCTGGTGATAGAGTAAAGTTTGTCACCACTCCTTATGATCCAACCAGAGGAAGGATCGTTTATCGCCTCAAATAAAGGAGACAGCAATGAAAGTACAAGCATCGACTAAAAAAAGATGTAAGGACTGCAAGATAGTCCGTCGTCGCGGTCGGGTTTATATTATTTGTAAAAATCCAAGACATAAACAAAGACAGGGCTAGAAAGGAAGCAAATGCCGAGAATTTCCGGAATTGAAATACCAGAAACAAAAAGAATTGATATTGCTTTAACTCATATTTATGGTATTGGCCGACAAAATGTGGGTTTGCTTTTAGCGGCCGCCAAAGTTGAGCCAGCCAAAAAAACCAAAGATTTAAATGAGGAAGAGATTTCTCGTCTTCAAAGGGCAATTGATAGGAGTTTAAAAGTTGAGGGAGACCTTAGGAAAGAAGTCAGCGAAAATATTAAAAGATTAAAGCAGACCGGCTCTTATCGAGGTAAACGTCATTTAGCTGGTTTGCCAGTAAGAGGCCAGCGGACACGGACTAATGCCCGAACCAAAAGGGGCAAAAGAATGACAATTGGTGCTCTTAAGAAAGAGGCTTTAGCCAAAAAACAGCAAGCCGAAGCCGCCAAAGCAAAAACTAAGCAGTAAAGAAATTTATGGCGAAAAAAGCAGTTCTAGTTCAACCAAAGGCAAAGATTAATATTTTGGCCACTTTTAACAATACCGTGGTTTCGGTTTCTGATTTGGAAGGTAATGTTTTATTGCAGGAATCAGCCGGTTCATTGGGCTTTAAAGGTGCTCGTAAGTCTACTCCCTATGCCGCTACGGTAACCACTGAAAAAGCCGTCTTAAAAGCTAAGCAAAAGGGAGTTAAAGAAGTGGAGATATATATTAAAGGCCCTGGTGCGGGTCGGGATGCGGCTTTGCGGGCGATTAGGGCTGCTAATTTAAAGATTGCCTTAATTGCTGATGTGACCCCGATTCCTCACAATGGAGTCAAACCAAGGAAACCAAGGAGAGTTTAATGACAGTTTACTATTCTAAAAAATGTCGACTTTGTCGGGCGGCTGGCGAAAAGCTCTTTTTAAAGGGTGAGCGCTGTGTAACCAAATGTCCGATTGATCGCAAAGGGGCGGTTCCGCCAGGACAGCACGGTGCCAAGAGAAGGAGAAAGCCTTCTGATTATGGAGTGCGTTTAATGGAAAAGCAGAAATTAAAAAGAATCTATGGTGTCAGTGAAAGAGAGCTTAAAAAGTACTTTGAGGAAGCTAGAAAAGTAAGAGAAGCCACCGGAGAGGCAATTTTACAAATCTTGGAGTCTCGGCTGGATAACTTAGTCTACCGGCTTGGTTTTGCTCCTTCTCGGCGTTTTGCCCGGCAACTTGTTAGCCATAAGCATGTTTTGGTAAACGGCCGGGTGGTCAATATTGCTTCTTATCGAGTTAAACCAGAAGAGGTAATTAGCCTTGATGAAACAGCGATGAAAATAGCAGAGGTAGAAAAATTACTGAAAGATAAAGATTTTACTCTTCCCAAATGGTTGGAGAGGAAGGGAGCCGCAGGCAAGCTAGTCCGTCTGCCGGCCAGAGAGGAAATTGAGGCCAATGTTAGTGAGCAGTTAATTGTGGAATTCTATTCAAGATAATTTTGGAGGAAAAAGTTAATTAATATAGAGTTAATTAAAGGAGAGCTTTATGATTATACCCACCTTTCAAATTAAAGCCGAAAAAGAAACGGCTGATTATGGAGTTTTTGTCTTTGAACCCCTCCAGCAGGGCTACGGCCAAACTCTGGGCAATGCCTTAAGAAGGGTGCTTTTGTCCAGTTTACAAGGAGCGGCAATTGTCCAGGCAAAAATTTCCGGAGTCAAACATTTGTTTTCCACTTTGAAAGGCCTTAAAGAAGATATAGTCGAGTTGACGCTTAACCTTAAAAAAGTCAGGATCAAGTATGAAGGAGAAAAACCGGTCAAGATTAGTTTGGAGAAAACTGGGCCAGGTCCGGTCACAGCAGCCGATTTTGAAGTGCCGGCTGGACTGGAAATTATTAACAAAGACCTGGTTTTAGGTGCTTTGGCTGATAAGTCTTCTCGATTGAAAGGAGAGTTTGTGGTTGAGTCTGGATTTGGTTATGTGCCTTTTGAAGAGAGAGGGGGCGGAGAGATTGGGGTGATTCCTTTGGATGCGATTTTTACGCCGGTTCAAAGAGTAAATTATCATGTGAGTGCTACTCGGGTTGGTCGAGTTACTAATTTTGATAAGTTGACAATGGAGATTTGGACCAATGGTTCCATTTCCCCTCGGGAGGCTTTACTGGAGGCGGCGCAAATTCTGACCGCCTTTTTTGACCAGGTTATTAATCCCAAAAGGGTTGAAGAAGAGGAAGTCGCCGAGGCCGAGGCCATTACTCAAGAGCCTTCCTTGACCATTGAAGAGTTGGAATTACCAACCCGAATTGTCAATGCCTTACTCAAGGTGGGAATTAAAAATGTCAGCGATTTGCAAAAAGCGGGCAAGAAAAAGGTTGGCAAAATCAAAAACCTGGGTGCCAAATCCTTAAAGATTATTGAAGCGGCTTTGGTAGAGAGAGGAATAGAATTGGGGGATTAAAAATCCGATGAGAAAGCGCATTTTCGGCCGCCAACTGGGAAGAAGCAAAAACCAACGGAAAGCTCTTTTTCGAGGGCTGATTGCCTCATTGTTAGAAGAGGGAGAAATTGAAACTACCCTAGCCAAAGCCAAAGCGATGAAGCCAAGAGCAGAAAAGTTGGTTACCAAAGCCAAAGCGGGAACTTTGGCTGATAAGCGAGTACTTTTCTCTTTCTTGGGCAAAAGAGCTCTGGTAAATCGCCTGGTTGAGGAAATTGCTCCTCTTTTTAAAGAGAGAAAAGGAGGTTATTTGCGGATTGTGCGCACTGGCCGACGAAGGGGTGACCAGGCACCAATGGCCAGAGTTTTGTTTACCGAAAAAGTGGAGAAAATGGTTCCCAGGCCAGCTCGTCGAGTATCGCCGCCGCCAGCAACTCAAAAGAAAGTGGAGGCGGCTAAAACCGCAAAAGCGAAAGCTGCCAAGGAAGGGAAAAAGTAAATGGTCAAATCAACTAAAAAATCAGAGATTGAAAGAAAATGGCATTTGGTTGACGCCGAAGGCCAAATTTTGGGCCGTTTGGCCAGTCGGATTACTCCTCTTTTGCTAGGGAAATGCAAGTCCTATTTTGTCAGAAATTTGGATTGTGGTGACCATGTGGTGGTAATCAACGCCAAGCAAGTGGTAGTTACTGGCAGAAAAGAGCAACAAAAGAAATATTATTCTTATTCAGGATATCCGGGTGGTCTTAAGGTTAGTTTACTGGCAGAGCTAAGGGAGAAATTTCCCGAGAGAATTATTGAGAAAGCAGTCTATAATATGTTGCCTAAAAACAAACTCAGAAGCGAGCGGATGAAACGTCTTCATGTTTTTGCCAACCAGCAACATCCCTACGAAGATAAATTTAAAACCAGCAGTAAAAAGGAAGAGAAAAAATAATGGCCGAAAAAGAAAAGAAAACTAAAAAATCCAAAAAAGACTATATTTATGCAGTGGGCCGACGGAAAAGAAGCATTGCTCGTGTCAGGCTTTATCCTGGCAAAGGAGAAGTATTAATTAATGGCGTTCCCATTGGAGAATATTTTAAGGATGTCCCTTCGGTTTACTTTCTCAAACCCTTTGAATTAACCAATACTTTAGGTAAATACTCAGCGACGGCAAAGATTACTGGCGGTGGTAAGACAGGCCAAATCCAGGCTTTTGTTCATGCTCTTAGTCGCGCTTTGGTCCAGGCCAATAAAGACAAATTTAAAAGCAGCTTAAAATCAGCCGGGCTTTTAACTCGCGATCCCAGAGAAAAAGAAAGAAGAAAGCCCGGTTTAGCTCAGTCTGCACGAGCCAGAAAACAGTCGCCCAAGCGATAACAAAGATGTTGATTACTTTATCTGCTCTGGTAGTTTTGCTAAGCTTTTTATTTTTTACTGCCCAGCCTGTTTTAGGGGTTTGTCCTGTTTGTACGGTCGCCATTGGCGGAGGAGTCCTTTTATCCCATTATTTGGGGGTAGATGATTTAATTATTGGAGTTTGGGCAGCTGGTTTAACTCTTTCTTTAGGATTTTGGCTAGCCTCTTACCTTAAAAAAGTCTATTTTAAAGGCCAGGACTGGGTGTTGACGGCATTTTTGTGGATAACTACGGTTTTAGGTTTAAAAGAAACAGGTTTTATTGGTCACCCAACTTGTAAAATCCACGGTCATGATAAGTTACTTTCAGGAATTGTTTTTGGAACAGTTGCTTTTTTGTTCGGTCACGGGCTAGACTTACTTCTAAGAAGGTTTAACCAAAAAGAGCCGGGGAAAGCTTTTTTCCCTTACCAAAGAGTGGTTTTACCGCTGAGTTTTTTAATTTTAGCGACTGTTTTTGCTGTCCAGCTTTGTCGTTTTGGAGTTTAAGATGAAAAATCAAGAAGAAATTCAAAACTTACTTGAGAAAGTTAAAGCCATGGAAAAAGGAGAAAAACTAGACCTTTCTTCAGGTGAAGACCTCTCGATTGCAATTATGAATTTGATTTCAATTGAAGAACATTTGTTTTTTTCTGCCAGCAAAACAGGCAAAGATAGCTACTTAAGCCTTCTCCATCAAGTTCGAGAAATGCGCAAAAAATTGCTTAAAGAGCTTGTTCGGGACTACCAGGGTGAAGATTGGTGTGTTTCCAAGCATTTGCTCGCTGGCTCGATGCGTTTAATGGAAGTCGGTAGCAAAAGCTTGAGTAAAGGAGACAAAAAAGAAGCCAAGGAGTTTTTCCAAATGGCTTACCAACTTTACGAACTTTTTTGGGGCTTGAACTTGAAACTTTTAAAAACAACCGATTTAAAGAAAACAGGCGAGGACCTAACCAAAGACGACAATAGCCACTCCTTTATGACTAAATTAGGTGAAGTAATCAAAAAGGCAATTGACTGCTGCCGCGAGTGAAATTTAGTCTAAATTAAGGGATTATGAAGGTTTTTAAGTATTTGCTGCTTTTTTTGTTTGCGGTTTTGCTGGGTCTGGGAGGCTTTGTTTTGCTTAAAGCTCAAGCTCCCTTAAAAACCTCAGAAAAGGAAAGATTTGTTATCCCTCTGCAAACTTCAGAAGAAAAAATTGTTGCTAATTTAAAGGAAAAGGGTTTTCTTAAAAGCAAAAGAATTTTCAATTTAATCCTTAGTTTAAAGGGCTGGCATGCTAAGATTGAGCCGGGCGCATATTTAATTGCCAAAAATATGAATGCTTATCAGTTGGCCAAAACTTTATTGGCCGGACCTTTCCAGCGATGGGTAGTTATTCCGCCAGGGAAAAGGAAAGAACAAGTGGCTTTGATATTAAAGCAAACGTTAGCCTGGCCGGATGAGATGGTTTTGAGTTTTGTTCAGGTAGCCGAAGAAGGTTATCTTTATCCTGATAGCTATTTAATTAATACTGATGCTGATCCCCAACAGGTGGTTCAAAAGTTAAAAGCTAATTTTAATGAGAAATTTGATTCGCCAGCTGGCGAATTACAAAAAGATTTGCTGGAGCAAAATATTCGCAATGATACGGCGATTAAAATTGCTTCTTTGATTGAAAGGGAAAGTGGGGGCCCAGAAGACAAACCAATTATTGCTGGGATTATTTGGAACCGATTGCTTGAAGGGATGAAATTGGAAATTGATGCCACAATTCAGTATGCTCTGGCAACAGAAAATTGTTTTGAGCCTACTTTTGAGGATTGTGATTTTTGGCCGAAACTGACTGGCGAGATGATTAGAAAGACTGACTCTGTTTACAATACTTACCAGATTGATGCTTTGCCTCCTGGTCCAATTTGTTCTCCAAGTTTGGCATCAATTAAAGCGGTTGCTTATCCGGCAGAAACTGAGGCTTTTTATTATCTTCATTCTCCGGATAAACAAATCCACACGGCCAAAACCTTTAAAGAACACCAGGAGAATATTGAAAAGTATCTAAAATGAATTTGAGCTGAGTTTTTGACCCAGCCAGCAAAAAAGACAAAGCCTTTCTTTGGGCAAGCCAATGGCTTTAATCATCATCTCCACACTTTGATATTTAAGGCTGGTTACCCCAAGTTCTTGGCGCACATATTCAACCATTTTCTGATAGTAAGAGCTTTTTTCATCAAGAAATTTTCCAATCTTAATGGTTTTCGGATTTTTGCAGGTATTTTTGACTGCTCTTCTGGCAGCCAATTCTTTTTTGGTTCTGGTTGCGAGAAGATAAGGGCAAGGAAACATTAAAGGCGGGCAAGCAATCCGGACATGGATTTCCTTGGCTCCACCTTGCCAGAGTTTTTCAATTGCCTGATTTTTCAGTTGGGTACCCCGAACAATTGAATCGTCACAAATAATGATTTTTTTACCCTCAACAATTTCCTTAATTGGGATAAGCTTCATTCGAGCAACTAGGTCTCTAGTTTCTTGGGAGGGTGGGGTATAACTTCGGCCATAACCAGGGGTATATTTGACCAAAGCCCGGCGATAAGGGATTCCCGAAGCTCTGGCATAACCAATCGCATGAGCAATTCCCGAGTCAGGAATGCCGGTGACAAAGTCAGCCTTGAGCTTATCTTTTTTAGCTAAATTAGCACCACAGTGTTCTCTGACTGCCTCAACCGAAAGATTATTGTAAGAAGAGGCAGGATAACCAGTATAAATCCAAAGAAAAGCGCAGATTTTTTCTGGAAGATGGCCTTTTTCTTTTTCGAGTAATTGGCCGTTTTTAGTTAAAAGGACAATTTCGCCAGGAGAAAGCTCTTTTATCTTTTCATAACCAAGATTGGGGAAAGCGCAAGTTTCGGAAGAGACAGCTAGACTTTTGTCTTTTTTAGCAACAGAAAGTATGGTCCGACCAAATTTATCCCGAGCGGCATAAATGCCTTCTTTAGTCAAAATTAAAAGACAAAGAGAGCCTTTCATTTTTTCAAAAAGTGCTTTGATTCCGGCCACAAGATTTTCCTTTTGGGCAATAATTTTTCCAGCAACCTCAGAAGCATTGATTTCTCCACCACTTAGTTCTGAAAAACTGCCGCCAAATTTCATAATTTCTTTAGCCAAGGCGTTTTTATTGGCTAAAAAACCGGCTGAAGCCAAAGCAAAAGTGCCAAATGATGAAGAAATGATAATCGGTTGAGGTTCAGAATCACTGATGACGCCAATACCAAGTTTTCCTTTCATTAAAGAAACCTCTTCAATAAATTTTGATTTAAACTGGGAGGTAGCAATGTTGTGGATGGCGCGATCAATTCGGTGATTAAAAACTGCCAAGCCTGCTTTTTGGGTTCCCAAGTGAGACTGGTAGTCAGTGCCGTAGAATAAAGTTCGAGAGCAATTCTTCTTTTCAACAACTCCAAACAGCCCACTCATGAAAATATTATCTCATAAAAAATTTGAAAATATCTGAAGGAATTAGCTAGTGTCACGATTGCTTTCTGGCCTTACTCCAGCGAACCAAGGATTTGACTAAGTCTTTTTTCTCTAAAAATATCTTTTGGGTAAATCGCAATAAGGCTTAGGTTGTATTTTTTGATTAGTTTTAACTTTTCTTTCATCAAAAAATCATATTGCTTAAGCTCTCCGTGTAATCCAAAAAATTCAATAAAGCAATCTTTAACTTTAAAGTCTGCGGTAAATTTTGTCCCGAGGTATGGGACATTTATTCGATGAGAGATTTTTCTTGAAGACAACCAGTCATCAACAATCTTTTCCGAAAGAGAGTCGCAAACATGCCCATCTTTAGCAGTATACTTTTTAGCAAATTTAACCGGATTAGGTTCAAATCCTGCCGCCTTAATTGCTTTGTTCCAAGTACTAAAATAAAATCTGGCCATTTTGTAAGCATGGTACTCCCTTTTAAAAGGAATTCTGTTATTCTCTTTGAAGAATTCCTTAATTTCTGCAATTATAGTCTCTTTGGAGATAACTGTTCGTTTTGGATAGCATTCTGGAGAACAATATTTACGACGACCAGTAAATTCTTTACTACAATTTGGACAAATTCTTATTTTCTTTTGTCTTTTTACCGATTTACTATTATTAACAATTGCCGAACAGCTTTTTGAGCAAAAGCAAACGCCAGATTTGGGAATTTCTCTCCTTTGTCTTTTAAAAGTATTATTACAGGAAGGGTTACCGCAGGACATTGTTACCTGTTTGTTTTTTGCAAGAGTTTGGCATTGCTTTGAGCAATATTGTTTCCAACCAAACTTTTTAGCTTCGTTAAACCTTCCGCTAGGACGGTAATACTTTTTGTTACAAAAAGAGCAAGTAACTTTTACTAAGGGCATAACATCATTGTAGCGAAGAAAACCCGAAGATTGCAAGAAGTATTTTTGTCGGGGTGACTGGGCTCGAACCAGCGAAAACCTCGCGTACCCCATACGCGCGCTCTACCAACTGAGCTACACCCCGGTGTGAATTGGCTACTTTCCTATTAGGAAAAGCATCTCACTCTTGAATTTTACCATGATTTGTGTGAAAATGTAACCATCGTGGGAAGAAAGAAAAAGGACAAGAAAGAAGAGATAAGCATGCCGTCTCAAAAAACTGATGCTTCACAAAAACTTCAGGCAATTAAACTAGCGATGGAGCAGATTGAAAAACAGTATGGCAAGGGTTCAATTATGCGCTTAGGTGAAAATCCTGATAAAAAAGTTGCCGCTGAGGTAATTTCTACTGGTGCTTTGGCCTTAGACATTGCCCTGGGAGTTGGGGGTGTTCCCAGAGGGAGAGTGGTTGAGATTTACGGACCCGAAGCTTCAGGGAAAACCAGTGTCGCTTTATCAATTGTCGCTCAGGCCCAAAAAGCCGGGGGAACGGCCGCTTTTGTTGACGCCGAACATGCCATGGATCCGATTTGGGCCCAGGAACTGGGAGTTAACTTAGATGAACTTTTGGTTTCTCAGCCGGATACGGGCGAGCAAGCCCTAGAAATTGTGGAAACTTTGGTTAGATCCGGCGGTTTGGACATAGTAGTGATTGATTCGGTGGCTGCCTTAGTTCCTCGAGCGGAAATCGAGGGAGAAATGGGCGATGCCATGGTTGGAGTTCAGGCCAGGCTGATGTCTCAAGCTTTGCGCAAGTTAACCGGCGCCATTTCTAAGTCCAAGACAGTAGTGGTTTTCACCAACCAACTTCGTCAAAAAATTGGCATTATGTTTGGTAATCCAGAAACCACGCCCGGAGGCTTGGCCTTAAAGTTTTACGCTTCGGTGCGAATGGATACCCGCAAAATCGAAACTTTAAAAGATGGTGATGACGTGATTGGTTCTCGCCATCGGGTAAGAGTAATTAAGAACAAAGTTGCTCCTCCTTTTAAAGTGGCTGAATTTGATATTTTGGCCAAAGGCGGAATTTCCCGAGTGGCTGGTATTTTTGATGTTGCCGTTGACTTGGGAATTATTTCCAAATCCGGCGCTTTTTATCGCTATGGTGAAGAAATGTTAGGCCAAGGTAAACTAGCAGCCATTTCTTCTCTTGAAGAAAACTCAAAAATGGCCAAAGAGATTGAAGATAAGATTTGGAAGGAAGTTAGAGCCGGAAAAACCATGGAAGAAAAAATTATCGGCGCTGAGACCGAAGAATAAATGCCCCAAATCACGGCCATCAAACCCCAAAAAAGAGGAAACGACAAGCTCAATATTTACCTGGACGTGAAGTTTGCTTTCTCGGTTACAACAGAGATTCTGCTAAGGGAGAATCTGAAAGAAGGCCAAGAAATTTCCTCTAATAAAGTGACCGCTTTAATTGAAGAAAGTGAACTTTCTGCGATTTTTGACAAAGTTTTAAGATTTTTGTCTTTTCGGCCAAGAAGTGAATTTGAGATTAACGAGTATCTGCTTCGAAAAAACGTTGGTGAGGAAACCCGCAAAATGGTGATGCAAAAATTAAAGGTGCTAAAACTTATTGATGATGAGGCTTTTGCTCGCTGGTGGGTTGAGCAACGCTCAACTTTTCGGCCTCGGGGGATAAGAATGCTAAAGTATGAGCTTCGTCGCAAAGGAATTGACCGGGATTTAATTGAAAAAACCATCAAGGAAAACCGATCCCCGGCAACTGATTTGCTCTTGGCAGAAAAACTAGTGCAAAAAAAACTTTCTCGCCTAAAAAACTTACCCGAGGCTGAAGCCAAAAAAAAGCTTTATCGTAGCCTGCTGCAAAAAGGATTTTCTTTTGAGGTACTTCAAAAAGCAGTTGCTAAATTTTTTAAAAAGGGGTAAAATAGAAAGACTTGAGGTAAAATACTTAGAAGTTTAAGAAACAAAGCAAAAAATGAAGAGTAGACCAAAGAATCATTTTTTCTCCGAAAAAAGGGCGCTTTAAAGCCCAGACTTCTATTGTTGTTTTTACCCAAGAGTTAGTTTAAAAAAAGGAGTTTTTTATGTCTCTTTTGGATAAAATTGCCGATTTGGTTAAAAAACAACAGCAGCTAGAAAAAAGACTTTCTCAGCTTGAGGACACTCCTAGCTCTGCAGGCCCCAAAAAACCTTCAAAAACAACTGATTTGAGTGCTTATGAGAATCAAGCTCGGGAACTTTTGACTCAGGCTCGGGAGGAAGCCGCGAAGATTAAAGAAGAGGCTTTTAGGCTGAAAAATGAAACATTGCAGAAAGAAGCTGAGGTTGACCGCAAAGTTGGGGCCACCGAAGAAAGAGAAAGGCTAGTTAGAGAACAAAAAGCTGAGTTGGAAAAGAGATTGAATGAGTTGGAAGAGCTTCGAAAGAAGCAGTTTGAAAAGCTGGAACAAATTGCTTCTTTAGACCAAGATGAGGCTAATAAACAGGTGATGGAGACAGCGGAAAAGAGAATGGTCGGCGAGATTGCCAAGAAAGTTCGAGAGGCCGAAGAGGAAATTAAATCAACCGCTCAGGAGAGGGCTAAGGAGATTTTAGTTGATGCGATGAAACATGGAGCAGTTGATTATGCGGCTGAATATACTGTTTCAAGCATTAAGCTTCCCGATGAGGAAATGAAAGGCCGAATTATTGGCAAAGAGGGAAGAAACATTCGTGCTTTTGAAGTGGCAACCGGGGTTGAGGTTGAGCTTGATGAAAGCCTGGATATTCGACTCTCTTCATTTGATCCTATAAGAAGGGAAGTGGCTAGAAGAGCTTTGGAGAAGCTTATCAAAGACGGCCGGATTCAGCCGCAGCGAATTGAGGAGATTGTGGCTAAAACCAAAAAAGAGGTTGAGAGAATTCTTTATGAAGAAGGCGAAAGATTGTGTCATGATGTTCGAGTTTATAATCTGAATCAAGACTTAGTTAAGCTTTTGGGTCGCTACAAATTCCGCTTTTCTTATGGCCAGAGCATGATTGTTCACACACTGGAGGAAACTAAAATTGCAATTGCGATTGCTAATGAACTTGGCGCCGATATCGCGGTCGTGAGGCTAGCTTGTTTGCTTCATGATATTGGCAAAGTGGTTACTGACGAAGAAGGAAACCACATTCAGCTAGGGGTTGATCTTTTGAAAAAATACCGGATTCCCCAAGAAGTGGTTAACTGTGTGGCTGAACATCATGAAGACAGACCTTTTTCTTCAGTCGAATCGGCGATTGTTTGGGTAGCGGATGCGATTTCTGGCTCTCGCCCAGGAGCGCGTTATGAACCTCATGAAGACTATGTTAAAAGAATGACTGAGATTGAGGAAATTGCTAAGTCTTTCCCTGGAGTCTCTGAAGTGGCTGCTTATCAAGCAGGTAGAGAAGTAAGAGTAATTGTTGAGCCGGAAAAGGTGACTGATGCCGAGCTAACGGTTTTAGTCGATAAAATTGTTAAAAAACTGGAAGAGAAAGCCAAATGGGCTGGCCAAATTAAAGTAACCGCTATTCGTGAGTCTCGGGCAGTGGGAGTGGCCAAGTAAATTGCCTTGACAAAGTAAAGAAATTGCCTTAAACTTGCTCCTAGAAAAAAAGGAGAAAGAAGATGAAGAAAAATGATTTGATTGGTCTGGTGGCGGAGAAAGCCCACTTGACCCAGAAAGCTTCTAAAGAATCAATTGAAACTTTCTTAAGCGAGGTTCAGAAAGCTCTTTCCAAAGGCGAGAAAGTGGTTGTTTCTGGCTTTGGCACTTTCAAAAG
>DATKVU010000188.1:0-21008 GCA_035529915.1 Clostridia bacterium | reverse complement strand
GCAGATGGCGAGACGATTTATGAAAAAGACAAAGAGACTTTTTATAAAGGTGTTATTCCTGGAACAAACCTAACTGCGATTAAAACCCCTGGCCATGCTTATGAGCATTTTTCTCTTCTTGCAGAAACAAAAGAAGGGAAGATTGTTGTTGCTGGAGATGTTTTTTGGTGGACAGAAGACCAAGAGCAAAAAATTGATATTGATCAAGATGACCCGTTTGCCAAAGACAAAACTGCTTTAGTCAAAAGCCGGAGGGAACTTCTGAGAATCGCCGACTTGATTATTCCTGGGCATGGCAAGACCTTTTGTTCGACTTCTGGCACCTCTAATTTTTGAAGCCGGGAGAGACACTTAAAATTTCTTGAATTTTTAGGTATTGTTTGGAACACAATCCCGCTGGAGGGTTTAACAAATGAAATATTGGTAAAAATATTCAACATCTAATACCTTCAGTGCTTGTTCCTAACCGAAAAATAATTTGCTGATGATTTTGGGGCATAAGGTATAATGATGTCGTGGTTGTCAAACTTACAAAAGGAAACCTTCGTGATCTAAGAATCATTTGGAATTATCTTCATTTGGACCAAAAGCTTGAAAAAGCCGACTTGATTTTGGTTTTAGGAAGCGAATATCGCAAAAATGCGCAAAGAGGAGCAGAGCTGTTTTTGGAAGGATATGCTGATTGGGTAGTGGTTTCCGGAGGGCTGGGACTGATTACTAAAAATACCCAGCATAGGCCGGAGGCAGATATTTATGCTGAAGAAATGATAAAAAATGGAGTCCCTCCCGAAAGGATTTATATTGAAAACCAATCAAGTAACACCGGAGAAAATATTAAGTTCTCCCAAAAGTTGATTTCGGAAAAAGGACTAAAAGCAGGAAAAATAATCATTGTCACTAAGCCTGACGTTGAAAGAAGGGTTTACGCCGCCTTTAAAAAGCTCTGGCCTGAGCCGGAAATTATGGTCACTTCTCCTCAAGCAAGTTTTGGAGAATATGTTTTGGAGAACCCCAATAAAGAAAGAGTTATTAACCTTATGGTTGGTAATGTTCAAAGAATGAAGGTGTATTTTGGAAAAGGCTTTCAAATTTATCAAGAAATTCCCCAGGAAGTTTGGGAAGCACATTTAAGGCTAGCGAAAAGTGGATACAATCAACAACTGGTTAAATAATGAGATCGAGGTCATGCGGTCAATAATTTTAAATGGGGATTGAGCAAAAATCTCCTGACTATCCCTAGTTTTTGGGTGTTGGCGACTTTGATTTTATTTACCTCTTTTCTCTTTTTAGGACAATTAAAACATTGGAAAAGATAAATCCTTTGTTGTCCTGATGGTGTAAAATTGCCATATGGTAGATAAGGCTAATACTCTTGATGAGCTTTTGGATTTAGTGGATGAGAATGACCAGGTCATCGGCCAAGTAACTAAAAGAGATGCTAACAGCAATCCTTCTTTATTCCATCGGGCAATTGCTATCATCATTTACGACAATAAAGGGAGAATTCTTCTTCAGCAAAGAAGCTTAAAAAAGAAAGTTTTTACCGGTTTATGGACGGTTAGTTGTGCCGGCCATGTTCCCAAAGGAATAAGTTACGAACAAGCCGCCCATAAAGAACTTTTGGAAGAGCTTGGCTTTGATACCAATTTAAAATTTATTAAAAAGCTAAAGATTGTCGAGGCCAACGAGACCCATTTCTATTCTTGGTTTATTGGTAAATACAAAGGAGAGAAAATCTGTTTTGAACCAGAAGAAGTAGAACAAGTAAAGTTTGTTGACCAAAATGAATTTTCCCGAATGGTGAGAGAAGGGAAAGTTGTCGAATCTTCAGCCAGAGCGATTAAACAATTCTGGGCGGAAGGAATGCAAATGGTAACATGGAATAAAGATTTATGAAAATTACTATTATGGATTGTCCCTTTTGCAATTTGGATAAAAAAAGAAGCAGGATTGTTAAAGAAGGCAAGCACGTTTTGGTTATTTTGAGTAATCCCAGACTAGTTGATGGCCATTTGTTGGTGATTCCTAAAAGGCATGTTGAGAAAGCTTCTGAGCTAGGTAGTAAAGAAAGAAAAGAGTTATTTGAGACAGTTTTAGAATTTCAGGAAAAAATTCTTTCTAAATTCGCTGCGGGTTGTGATATCCGCCAGAATTATCGCCCCTTTCAAAAACAAGGTGATATTAAAGTAAACCATCTTCATTTTCACTTGCTGCCTCGTGAATTTAAAGACGAGCTTTATCAAAAATGCCAGATTCATGAGACAGAAATTTTTAGGATGCTGACAGAAAAAGAGAAGAAAAGATTTAGATTGCTTCTGTCTTAGTTTTATGAATGGTTCCCTCTGGATGCTGGGGAGGCGAGTAAATAGTATAGAGCTTAAGTTCCTCTTTGTCTGAGGTATTAACAATGTCATGCTTGGTCCCGGCGGGAATAACCACGGCTGAGCCGCTTTCCAGCTTGTGTTCCTCTCCGTCCAGAATCGCTTTCCCTTCACCCTCTTCAATGCGGATAAACTGGTCAACATTAGGGTGAACTTCCATACCAATATTTTCGTTTGCTTTAAGACTCATCACGACCAATTGACTGTGGGGAGCAGTAAATAAAACCTGGCGGAAGTTTTGGTTTTCTTCAGTTTTATCTTCAATGTTAGTTACATATCCTGCCATGTTTCTAAGTATAGCTCAAAGTTAATAAAAAATAAGTAGGAAGTTTGTAAGAAGTTTCTCTGGAAATTTTACTTGAGTTTTGAGGCCACGGCGGGAATTGCACCCGCGTATCGCGGTTTTGCAGACCGCTGCCTTACTGCTTGGCTACGTGGCCAGTTATTTTAATGAATTTTCAATTTGTTTTTTAATTATCTCTCTTCCTCTCCCACTTTTTAAAAACATTTCTCTCTTTCTGGCATCCGTTTTGTCCTTATAAGCTTCATAATATACCAGTTCAATTGGTAGACGCCACTTCGTCGCTTGTGACCTTCCTTCCGCATGCCATTTGAGTCTTTCTCTTAAGTTTTGGCTAAAACCCGTGTAAAGATTATTGTCTTTTTTACTTTTTAAAATGTAGACATAAAACATCTTATCTTAGGTTTTGCAGATCCGCCGACTCGGCGGACCTTACTGCTTGGCTACGTGGCCTTGTCATACAAAGAAACCGAGGGTTTCTTTGTAAAAATCTTCCTTCAAGGTAATCTTCGAGATCTTCATCAAATCGCCTCGAAGATTGGTTTTATATTCTTTTCTAATGCCTCTTTAGTTCTTGCCGAACGTAGTTGATTGATTTATGTATAGTTTACCGTATCTAGCCTCGGAAAGCAAAGTCTGGTTGCAAAATATAATTATATAACTTAACATTAAAAAGCCTTATCTTTGATTAAGGAATAATTTTGTGTTGCCTGATTTTGATTTGGTCCAGATTACCAAAACTTTTGGCTATGCCGGTCTTTTTTTTATGGTTTTTGCCGAATCCGGCCTTTTTTTCGGCTTTTTTCTGCCCGGAGACAGTTTGCTTTTTACCGCCGGATTTTTAGCTTCTCAGGGATTTTTTAATATCTATGTTTTGGTTCCTTTGCTAATGGTAGCGGCTATTGGTGGTGATAATGCTGGCTATTGGATGGGCGAGAAATTTGGTAATTGGCTGATGAAACAAAAAGAATCTTTCTTTTTTCGCAAGAAAAACATGCTCAAGGCCCAGAAATTTTATGAAAAACACGGGGGGAAAGCCTTGGTGATTGCTCGTTTTATTCCCGCGGTTCGCACTTTTGTCCCGATTACGGCCGGAATTGCCAAGATGCATTATAAAACCTTTTTCTTTTTCAATGTGGCTGGCGGAATTTTATGGGCTTTTGGCATGAGCATTGCTGGATACTTTTTAGGTAGCCTAATTCCTGATGTGGATAAGTATTTGCTGCCGATTATTGCTGCTATTATCTTGCTTTCCATTACTCCTGGGGTAATCCATTTGCTAAAAGAGCGAAAGGGAGAAGAGGATGATGAAATACTAGAGATTGGAGAAGCAATCGCGGAAAAACTGGGAGAGGAGGAAAAAGAAAAGAAAAAGCCAAAAAAGAAAGAGTGAAAATTGCCTTGCGAACCTAGCAGTTGTATGCTATATTGTTTAAGATGATAAAGAAGCTGCTGTTCGCTGGCGGAATACTTCTTTGTGCCGGGCTTTTGTCTGGTTGCTCGCTAAGAAAAGCCCCGGCGGCTCTACAAATTAGTGCCCAACCTCCGGCCAATGTTTTTATTGATGGCAAACTTTTGGGGAAAACCCCTTATCAAGGAGATAACTGGGAAGCAAAAGAATATTCAATTAAGTTAATTCCCGAATCAACCACTACGCCAATGGCTTCTTGGGAAAGCAAAGTTAAACTAACCAGCGGTGTTTTGACTTTAATTGAACGGGAGTTTGGCTCAAGCGAGGCCCTTTCATCAGGCCAAATCCTTTCTTTAGAAAAAACCAAAGATAAGGAAAAAGCCAAGTTAACGATTATTTCCAATCCTGATGGTGCTTTGATTCACCTTGATGGCGAAGCCAAAGGATTTACCCCGATTAAGCTTGATGAAGTTGGCGTAGGCGACCACCAAATAGAACTAGCTAAAGAAGGATTTGTGGAAAAAACAGTCAAAGCCAGGGCAGCTGCCGGCTTTGAGTTAATTGTCAATGTCAAACTGGCCCAAGAGAGTGATAGCACTACTTCGGCTACTGATTCAGCCAAACCTGCTTCTGATTCCTCAGTTGTAGATTCAGAAACCAAAACTGAAGTAGAGATAAAAGAGACGCCTACTGGTTGGTTGCGGGTCAGAAAAGGTCCCAGTACTACCACCGCCGAGATAGCCAAAGTTAATCCAGGCGAAAAATATCCTTTACTTGAGGAAAAGTCTGGTTGGTACAGAATCCAGCTTGAGGAAGACCAAGAAGGTTGGATCTCCGGTCAATACGCCACCAAAATTTAGTTTAGCTGCCGACCCCATAAATCACCCAGATTACTAAGAAACCCCACAAGATTACTGAACCCAAAAGTGGCTTATCTGAAAGAAGGACTTTTTCCGGAGACTCGGCCCGGGAGCCTTGATAAGTAATGCTTAAATAGCGCATCAAGCCGTAAATAACCACCGGAATAGTAATCATCAACCATTTGTTGGTGCCGGAAATAGTTAGCGGTAAAAAGGAAGTGGGAATTGAGGGGCCGAAAATCACTGGTGGTGACTCAAGAAAAGTAAAAAATCCCCAGGAAAGCCAGGCTGAGGCCGCGAACATCGAAAGATAATTGTCCAAAAGCTGGGGAGAATAATGAATTAGGGTCTTTCGATGGGAAGGGGCAATTTCTTTGTCAAGCAAAGAGAGTTCTGACCTTCTTTTACCAACAGCCAAAAACAAAGCCAGAGAAGTAACACAAAGTAAAAACCAGACCGAGAAGTGGTAATTTAAAATAATCGCCCCGGCATAAACTCGTAAAATAAAACTGGCGGCAATGGAAAAGACGTCTAAAATGATAATGTTTTTTAAGAAGAAAGAATAAACCAGCTGCAAAATTAAATAGGTCAAACAAGCGAGAAAAAAGAAAAAGGAGAAGTTAAAAGCGAGAAAAAGGCTGCTAAAAATTCCCAGAGTAGCAAAAAAAGCGGCTGTTGGAATGGCTAGCTGGCCTGAAGCAATCGGTCGGAATTTTTTGAAAGGATGAATCCGGTCGCGGGAAAAATCAACAATATCATTGATGAAATAGACTGAAGAGGCCAGAACAGAGAAAATAATAATTGCCCAAACAGTGATAAAGATGCTCTCGGATTCAAAAAGTTTGCCAGAAAAAACCAGAGCCGCTCCCAGGCTTAGGTTTTTGAGCCACTGCCGCGGCCGGGCTGTTTTAAGGAGGCTGAGAGATAATGCAACCACAAAAGTCCAGCTAAAAAAACCACTGCTAACATTACCATTGTATAAAACTTTGCCTGGCTATTCAAATTAAGAGCTAAAAATCCCAAGAAAGCGGTTATCAACCAGTAGAATAGAGCAATTCTTCGTTTACCCCAACCAATGGCCAAAAGCCGATGATGGAGATGTTCCCGGCCACCCCAAATAGGCAACTGGCCCGAGGCAATTCTTTTTACTACCAGCCAACCTGCATCGAGCAAAGGAATGGCCAAAACCAGCATTAAAGTGGCAATTTTGGAAGTTGAGAGAATTGAGAGGACGGCTAAGCTAAAACCGGCTAAAGTTTTTCCGCCATAGCCAGGCATAATTTTTTGAGGATAGAAATTCCAGGGCAAAAAACCCAAGTAGGCCCCAGCTACTACCAAGGCCAAAACAATTACTGGCCATTGAGTAATATCAGCAGAAAACTTGAGACTCAACCCGGCAATGGTAAGAGCAGCAATGACGACAATTCCTGGCAGTTGCCCCGCTATTCCGCCTGACCAGCTTAAGAAATTCATGGTCCAGGCAATCCAAAATAAAGCCAATAAATCTGCCAGTAACCAAAGACAGCGAGTTTCTCCAAGGAGAAAAAAGCAAAATTGGGGAGTATCAAGATGGATAATACCGCCAAAAGGATTGTTAATAAAAGCAATGCCAATACCAGCCGCGACTACCAATCCGGCGGCCAAAAAATTGCTCAGTAACCTGAAAAGAGGATGGATTTTCTCTTCATACTTATCATCCAAAATACCCACCAGCAGGGCGACGCTTGCTCCCAATAAAATTCCTCTTAAGTGTTTGTCGAAAGGAAGAAACAAAAGACTGGAAAGTAAGCCCAAAAAAATGGGAATACCGCCTCCTCGGGGGACAGCATAAGTGTGGACGACTTTGGGGAGTTGATGGCGCTTGGGGTCATCAACTATTTGCCATTTTTTAAAAAGCAAGATAATCAGAGGCGTGGTTAAAAAACTAATTAAAGCTGAGCCTAGAAAGGGCAGTATCAAGCTTAGGTTTGCGAAATTCATGGGTTTCCTTCTTAATGCTGGATTTAGGTAACCAAGAAAATGATTTTTATCAAGCTAATTGTTCCCAAGGCAGAAAAGAGCAAAGCAAAGCCGCTGCTAAGTAAAACCAAAAATTTCTCTCCTTTTTTAAGCAAAAGCCTGGCCAGTTGGAGATTAAAAAGAAAAACCGCTAAAGAAAAGCCAGGAATAAAAAAAAGATAGTTGCTCGGTACTAGCTGCTCTTCGCCCCAAGGTCGGCTATAGAAAAAGGGAACGATTGGGGGAAGAGAATTTTTTTTGGCCAATAAAGCTAGCAGACCAATTCCAATTAAAAGTAAGTTGGCTTTGATTATTTGCCACAAGAGCTTTTCTTTTCTTAGCTGGCCTCTCATTGATGATTCTTCCTTAAAAAGACTCTCAATCCGTCGAAGTCTTCAAACTCTTGATAGTCTTGGAAAAGAAGCTCTTGGAGCTCAGAAAAGGTTTCTAGGCTTTGATCAACGACCACTAGAGGCGGTTTTTGCTCCCGAAGCTCTTGGGCAGTTTCTTGGTATTGGTGGCGCTCCATAATATGGTAAGCGACTGTATTAGGGGTTGCCGGCAGTCTTTTGGAAAGAGGATAAAGATAAGGCTCGTTTCCCCAAACAAAAACCCTTTCATTTTCTTTGGTGCTAGCGCCAATAAACTCAGCTAAGCGATAGATTTGATTCATCTGGCCATTAAAATGGCGGAAGTATTCTTCTTTGCTCTTTTTGCCAATGACGAATTGAATAAAATTTTGGTAGTAGGGCGTGGTCGCATAAAACCAAAATCGATATCGGGCTAAAGCCACTCCCAAAAGGAAAATCAAGAGGGAAAAACTCACAATCGCAACTTTTCTTTTCTTTAAAGAAAAAAAGCCGATTCCTAAAGCCAGGGCCGGAGTCAGTTGAATCAGATAATGGGGGTAAGGCCGGCCCGAGAGAGTGGCGCCAAAGAGGCTAAAAACAAACCACAAGCTGACAAAAAGCAGGGATTTTTCCAAACTTTTTCTTTTCCACCAAAGCAGAGCCAAAGAAAAGAGCAGCATTATTCCCCGATAGCTCATATCGGTTCTAAGTAGCGAAAAAATTGAGCTGGCGCCTGAGCCGGTTTCCCAAGAAGAAAGATAGCCAAAGGTTTGCCGGAAACAGGAATCAAAAAACTCAGCCAAGGCTCCTCGAGCCCAAAAGTAAAGTCCGGTAAAAACAATGGGCAAGCCGTAGCCTGAAATCAAAAAAAGGCTCTTTTTTTCAAAGTTGAAAAGCTTTTTGGGCTGATAAAAGAAAAAAAGATAGCCAAGGAGAGCCAGAAAGTCAAAGACGGCCGGTACTTTTAAAAGAAAACCTAGGGAAAGAATTAGCCCGGCCACAAAAAAGCCTTTTAGCTTTGGTTTTGTTTTTTTGTTTTTTGTCTCCAGCAAGTTAAAGACTAGCCAGAAACCCAAGAGAGTTGGCAAGAGAATAAAAATTTCCGAGTTGGCAATATTGCCCTCGGTTAAGGGGAAAGTAGTCAGCAGGGTAAAAACAATAGTAGTTGCTTTGGGCGCCCATGAGCGAAGGGAAAAAAGTTTTTGCGAGAGCCGATAAAAAAGGTAAATGCTGCTGAGGATGGAGGACATCAGAAAAAAACGAAACCAAAATAGCTGAGCACCAGCCGCTGCTGCCAGCAGGTAAATTAAAGGCGGCTTGTTGTCATAAACATCGCGATAAAGGAGCAAACCCTTTTTAATGGCCAAGCCCAAGGTCAAGTAAATGCCTTCATCCCCATATGAATAGGGTTCAAACAAAGAGGGGAGTCGAAGAAAAAAAGTAGTTGCCAAAAGAATTATGATAAATCGGTTTCTTTTAAAGAAATTTCTCATTATCTTTATTGTAAAGCGCTTAGTTGGCGAAGTCCAGTTTAAAGCTAAAGATAACTAGACCTTCTCGGTTACCCGATATTTGATATATTTGCCCAACATTAGCCGAGTATGAGCATCTAGACCAGGAAGAGCGCTAAAAATAAACCCGGAAATCGGCATTAAAATAAACTCGAGTGGGATAAGTAAGGCTTTTATTTTGGGAACATCTTTTGGTCGCGGTGGCCTTTGTTTATAGTCAATATAAAGGACAATCGCCAAAAAAACCAGACAGATAGTAAGAATAAGCGAAGAAGTTCTGGGCAAGTTAAAACCAATCACGGTTTTGGAAAAATTCTTGTTAACCAAAGCAGGGATGTTAACCCCCAAAGTAATGATAAACCAGTTTACTGGCCATAAAAAGTGGTCTTCCATAAAACGAAGAGTGCGCAGAGTTTTGTCCCAAAAAGGGATTTGTTTGGAGAGAAAGTAATTTCTGAGAACAAAAGGAGTATCAGAAACTCCCCAAGCCCAGCGCTTAAACTGTTCGTATTGATTGATTAGAGTTTTGCGAAAGCCAATTGATTCGGCTGCGTCAGCCAAAAGGGGCAAAAAAATCGGCTTTACTTCGGCTCTACCCTCGGTAGTGAAAAAAGCTTTGAAAAACATATGCCAATCTTCGGGAATAACGTCAGGATCCCAAAAACCAATCCGGGAAAGGAGATTATAGGAAAGGGAATAATGAGAAAAATTAAGTAAGCGATCAGTTCTCATCAAAAGAGCCATGTTCCAAATTGTGCCAAAGGTGTTGGCCACTCGTGAGAGAGCGGGCAGACGCCAGAAGTTATTGTAGTAAACGATGGCTGGTTGCCAAAAAAGCTCATATCGGCAGGGGTCGTCCAAAAAACTATAGCCCAAATTAGCAAAATAGTTTGGGTGATAGACATGATCGGCATCGCAGGAGGTGACCGTGCAATAATTAGGATCAATTTTTTGTTGGTCAATTAATTTTTTCTTCGCTAGCAAAGCACAGGCGCGAGCATTGGAGTGCTTCCCAGCTGTTTCTCCAGCTGAAAGAACATGTTCGCTGATTAAGAAATGAGCAAATTTTCCGCGGAATTTCCGTTTTAATTCCGCTGCTTTTTGCGGCCAATCTTCTTCACGAGATTCAAAGCCCAGAATTACGCTAATTTGGTCTTTGGGCATAGTTTGATTAACCAGGCTTTGCAAAGTTCTTTCCAGAATATAAAGAGGTTCTTTGTAAGTGCAAATTACTACTAGATGATGAACCCGTTTCCAGTCCGAGAAAAATTTAAGCTCTCCTAACCAATCCATTTTTTTAGAAGCTTCGATTCTCAAGTGAGCAATAACCGCAAAAAAAGCAAAAGTAGCTGATTTGTAAAACCAAAAGATATCAAAAAGGAGGACAAAGTAAGCGACTGCTAAGGGAGCAAAAAAAGCGCCCCAAATTGGGAAAAGAATTAGGTTCCAGGAAACAAAGCCTGGTAGAATTTCCAGGGCTCTTTGGATAAGATGCTCTTTTTGGGTCCTTTTCATCATCATTTTACAAACGGGGGAACAAAGGTTTTTTGGCTTTAATCTTTGGGCCTTTAAACTGATTTAATATTTTTTCAGCACTTGTTGGCATAAAAGGCTGCAGGTCAAAAGCAATTTGTCTAATTTCATTAATTGCCCAGCTTAGGAAATTAGTCAATTTTTTCCCAGTCAATTCCCATGGCTTTTCCTGATTAATTTTTCGGTTCACTTCGCTAATTCGTTTCCAAACAAATGACAACGCCTCATCTAAACGAAATCTCTCAATGCTCTCCTCAACCTCTGGGCTAAAATCAAAACTCTTTTTTTGAGGAACTTCTAAATCGATTTTCTCGGCTAGTTTGGCCACTCTCGAAACCAGATTTCCCAATCCGTTGGCCAAATCGGCTCTATAAGCTTCGGCAATTTTCCCCTCGCTTACATCTCCGTCTGTGTCAATTGGTTTGCTGGCAAGTAGATAATATCTTACTGGATCAGCCCCAAATTTTTGTACCAGTTCGCTAGCTCGGATAATATTTCCAAGAGATTTTGAGATTTTCTGACCATTTAAGGTAAGAAAACCGTTAACCAAGACTGTTTTAGGTAATGGGTATCCGGCTGACCTAAGCATTGCCGGCCAAAGTAGGGTATGAAAACGGGTATTATCCTTTCCCAAAACATGGACATCTGCCGGCCAAAAGCTAGTTGGTGCTCCAGAAAGGTAATTGATTAAAGCGTCAAACCAAACATAAACTGTCTGCTTTGGATCTCCTGGTACCGGAATTCCCCATCTTATTTTCGAGCGGGAAATGGGAATGTCTTGTAGTCCTTCTTTAATAAACGAAAGCATTTCGTTTTTTCTTGACTCCGGCCAAATAAAGTTGGGATTTTGCTGGATATGCTTTTTGAGAAAACTGCTGTATTTTGAGAGACGAAAAAAATAGTTTTTTTCTTTAACAATTTGTGGTTTTTGCTCAGGGTGGAAAGGACACCTTCCTTCTTCAATCTCTGACTTGCTTAAATACGCCTCACAGCCACCACAGTAAATCCCTTCATATTCTCCTGAATAAATGTCTCCTGCCCGAGCTGTCTTTTTCCAAAAAATTTTAACAAACTTGATATGGTCAGGGTCAGTGGTTCTGATAAAGCGGTCAAAAGAAACTCCGATTGATTTTTGTTCTTCAATATCTTTTCTGGCGATTTTGTCAACAAATTCTTTTACATTTTTCGCTAGCCCGGCTGCTGTCGCCGCTATTTCTGCTTTGCTGCCATGCTCGTCGGTTCCTGTTAAGAAGAAAACTCGATTGCCAACTATCCGATGATATCGAGCAAAAACATCGGCAATCACCTTTTGGTAAATATGCCCAATGTGGATTACATCATTAATATAGTCAATTGCCGTCGTAACGTAAAACTTCTTTCGCATGGTTGTAATTTTAGCCTAAATCGGCCTTGAAATCAAAAGGAGAGACTATTTGCCAAAGAAGCTTTTAATTTTTCCTTCCCAGTCAGAAGCCCACTGTTCAATTCTAATTTTTTCCAAGGCAATTTGAAAACCGGGGTTTTCTTGGATTTGATTTTGGATTTGAGAGATAGTCGCCGAAGAAATTTTTAACTTCTCTCGAATTTCAGCATAGCTAAGACCCTCATCCAAAAATTTAGCCGTGGCTACTCTTTTGGCGACTGAAATCAACTCAGACTCGGTTAAAATTCCTGTGAGCAGTTGGACTACTTCTTCTTTGCCCTTGACATCAGTGACAATTTGGAAAAGAAGTTCCTGGGCCTCTTTTTCGAAACTTGGGTTAAGTTTTTGTGAAGAAAGACGCATTTTTCAATTCAATCTATTGAATTGAAAATAGCATTTTCTCTAGGTTTTGTCAATTATTTAACTTTTAGCCGCTTTCTTTGATAAAAGTATATTTCCAGCGTTGAAAGAATTGCCCCTAAAAGCAGGAGATTTAACCAGCTGACTTGTTTAATCAAACAAAGTAGCAAGAAACCGTCAAAAAAGATAGTCATTAAAAATCCTCGGCGAGTATTACCAAAAACAAGAGCCAGTGTTAGAGTAAGGGAGAGAGTAAGAAAGAGGAAAAGCAAGATAATGTTAGGATAAGTTGATAGTTTAAGGCTGGCGAGTGTCAAAATAATATTTTTGTCCGGCAAAGTTTTAAAAATAATTAACAGAACCAAAACCCACAAAAGGGAGTTGATAATAAAGGTGGGGAAAAAATTTCGCCGGGATTTTCTGACCATAAATTTATTTTAGCAGACTCATGTTAAAATAAAACTATGGCCAGGGAATTTTATCTTCTTTCTGCCACCCTTATTTTAGGTTTTGCTGCTCTGGCATATTTGCTCAACAAACGTCTTTCTTCTTCGAGGACCGATGAGACTTTAGTGGCTTGGCTTAAATCAATGCAAGTTTCTCTGGATAGCACTAGTAAAAACTTAAATGATACTCTTCAAAAGAGCAATGAAGAATTAAACCGTCGCTTGGACTCGGCCGCCCGGCTGATGGGTCAAATCCGCCAAGATGCGGGGAAGTTTGCTGAGCTTTCCCTGTCCATGAAAAACCTTCAGGATTATTTGAAAAGCCCAAAACTGCGAGGCAATATTGGCGAACAAGTCTTAAAAGACCTAATTTCCCAGATGTTTCCCAAAAACTCTTTTTTTCTTCAATACACCTTTAAAAGCGGTAACAAAGTAGATGCGGCCATAAAAACCGATGCTGGTATCTTACCAATTGACTCCAAATTTCCAGCCGAGAATTTCCAAAAAATGATGGCGGCCGAAAATGATAAAGAAAAAGAAAGAGCTAAGAAAGACTTTGTTCGCGATGTTAAAAACCATATTAGCGACATTGCCAAAAAGTATATTTTGCCAGAAGAAGGGACAATGGATTTTGCTCTAATGTATATTCCTTCTGAGCCAATTTACTATGAGATAGCCAATGACCAGTCTTTAACAGACTTTGCCCGCAAAAACCGCGTTTATCCGGTTTCTCCCAACACCCTTTATGCCCATCTTCAAGTAATCATGCTTTCCTTTGAAGGCAAAGAAATTGAAAAGCGCTCTCGCCAGCTTTTTTCTCTTTTGCGGGGCATTCAAAAGGACTACACCAAGCTTAGCGAAACCTTAGGGATTTTGAATAAACATGTGACCAACTCGTATAATCAAATGGCCAATGTAAATCGCGAGTTTCTCCAAATCGGCCAAAAACTGACCTCTACTCAAAGTTTGGAAGAAGGGGAGGGGATAAAAAAACTAGAAACATGAGAAAACGAGAACTAAAACCAGGTTCAATTTGGAGACATTTTAAAGGGAGACTTTACCGGATAATCGGAGTGGCCAAGTACAGCGAAGACATGGAGAAAGAATTTGTGGTTTACTCTCCTGTTGAGCCTTCACCGGAATATGGTCCAGACCAAATGGCAGTTCGGCCCAAAGAGATGTTTTTGGAAAAAGTTACCCGTGACGCTAAAACCTTCTTCCGATTTGAGAAAATAAAGGATGTTTCACCTTAAGGGGTGGTAACAATGTTTTAACTTGGGATTAGACTGTAGCCTTGAGCCTTAATGGTTTTGACTTGAAAGGGCAGTTTAAGATCGCCAAGTTTTTTTCTTAATCTTTTAACTAACTGGTCAAGCGTCCATTCGTTGACTTCTTCTGGGTTTTCTGGCCAGACAAAATTAATAATCTCCTCACGAGTAACCAGCTCTCCTTTTTGACCTTGAAGAATTGTCAACAAAGCTTTTTCTTTTCGAGTCAGTTCCTGGACAGAAATTTCTTTTTGAGTTCGCAAAAAGTCTTCAAAAACTGGACTAAATACTTGGCCTTTCTCAGAAATAAGGCCGATTTTAACTAAAAAGCAATCTTTAAAATTTCTTTTTTTTGAAAGCAGTAGTTGTTTTTCTTTCCGATCTAAAAAATCCCAAAGCTCTTGGCTTTGCGCCAGCAAATTTGGGTTATTGTTTAAAATTTGATTTGCTTTTTTTAAAGAAAACCCTTGTTTTTCTAATGCTTGGAGGACTAAAAGAGCATATTGAGCATGGCCACCAGAATATTGGTAAACAAGATTTTTTATTGCTCGACTTAACCTGACTTTTCTTGATTTTTCAAATTCTTTAATCACACTGCCAGCAAGGTCTTCTTTTGAAGCTGGTTTTAAAAAATATTTTTGAGAAAAAACCTCTAAATTTCCACCTTTAAATACATCTGGGGAAAGATATTCTAGCGGTCGATTTGAAGTAAAGAGAAAATTAATCCTGGTCTTGGCAACGTCTTTTAAAGATTGAAGGTGAGCAAAGAAGCGATAAGAAAAAAGTGGTAGGCTTCGGTCAAAGCGATTAAAAAAGAGAAATACAAGGTAGTCCTCATGACAAATTTTTTTCAAAGATTGCTTGGTGTTATCAAAAAAGGTAAAAGAGTCATTAGCTCTAGCCGCCGAGACATAAAGTTTTTTTATCAATGGTTGGGTTTTATTTATTTCTGCTTTATCGGAAAGTCTTTTTAATACCAGTTGCCAAAAGCCTTTTTCATCTCTTGAAAAAAGATCATTAAGATCAATTTCGATAAGCAAAACTTTATCTGATTCTATTTTTTGGCATAAAAACTCAGGGTGGGTCAAAATAAAACGCAGGATTCTTGCCAGACCAACACGAGGCAGGCCAATTATTGATACCGGCTGAAAACTTAAAAGAAAGCCAATAATTTTCTCAACATCCTTTTTTCGGTAGTCTTTGGGGTAATAGGACTGATTAAGTAAAAAGTTTGCCATAAAAGTCATTTGTCATTTTATCATAATTTTGTCAGATTTGTATCAAGCGAAAGACAAACTTGGTCTTTAGACTTCAATTGTTAATAGTCAAAAAGGAGGAAAATGGCAAAAAGTGAGAGATTTTCCTTTGGTGAAATATCTCCTTATGAAGAGGAATGGCGTCAATATGAGAAGGCACAAAAGGAATGGGTAGAGCAAGTTCCGCGAGTGGTGAGAGATGAGTACCGGGGGAAGCTAAGAATGACGCGGGCCAGGGGAGAAAGAGAAATTATGGAAAAAGCCAAAGAAAAAGCCAAAGAAGAGACGGTAAAGCTTTGGGCGGAATCTCCGCAAAAAATTTTAGCGGAATTAATGGGGAAATACCGGACATCTTTACCCCTTTTTATTGTCGAAGAAAATGACGGGGAGTTTTCTGTCTTGTATGGCCTAGGTAGCCGGATTTTTCCAAGTTATTTTTATGACAGTTATCGGAATTTTTACAGAAAAACGAGTAATGCGGGTTATCTGGGAGACGCAATGTGGGCTGTGGCGGAAATAGAAAGAAGTCCTTCGATTGAAGATGTTCTTTTTGGGCTAGACGAAGCGGTGGCTAACGACGAAAAAGCAAATCAATTAATACTCTCTCGGGGGTTTTATGTTTTTTCCTACTTTGTTCTTGATCTCACCGAAAAAGAGCACCCGAGTAAAGTTATTCAGGTAATAAAGGCAGATTCGTTGGAAGAAGCGGCTAAAAAACTACCTTCCGATATTGATACGGAGGGAAAGGTGATTGTTAGTTTTGCGGAAAAGGCGAGACATAATAGGGATCTCTTGGAAACAGTTACCCAAGAGTATGATGTTCAAACAGGCAGTTTACTGCCGCCGATTTCTTATCAAACGCCTAAGTTGCTTTAGTTTTATCCGGAAGCACTCGGGAAAAAACTTACTACAGAAAACTTGGCCGATGATATAAGAGAAGCTTGAAATCTTTCCTCGCCATGTTTGCAAGGAAAGATTATAATTACCTCGTGGTTGATGCTTCAGAAAAAAAACTAAACCCCGAACAGCTTAAGGCAATCCAACACGGTGAAGGGCCGCTTTTAATTATTGCCGGAGCGGGGACAGGTAAGACCACGGTCATTACCGAAAGAATCAAATATTTTATTATTGAACAAAAAGTTTCCCCGGGAGAGTTATTGGCCCTCACTTTCACTGAAAAAGCTGCTCGGGAAATGGAAGAAAGGGTAGATGTGGTTTTACCCCTTGGTTATGCCAATATGTGGATTTCTACTTTTCATTCTTTTGCTGACCGAATTTTGCGCGACGAAGCAGTTAATATTGGCCTTGACCCGAATTTTCGGGTGATGACTCAAGCAGAGAATATTCATTTTTTAAGAAAAAACCTTTTCGAGTTTGAGCTGGAATACTACCGACCCCTAGGAAACCCGAATAAGTTTATTGAAGGGCTGCTGCAGCATTTTTCTCGACTTAAGGATGAAGATGTGGTTGTAACTGACTATTTTGACTATTTAAAGAAATTAAAAAAAGAAGGAAAAGAGGAGTTTGAAGAAGAAATTGCCAGAAGCGAAGAGCTAGCCAAAGCTTACCAAACTTATGAAGAGCTAAAAACCAAACATGGTTTTTTGGATTTTGGTGATTTACAAAGCCAAGTTTTAAAGCTTTTCCGAACAAGAAAAAAGATTTTAAAACAATATCAGGAGCAATTTAAATATATTTTAGTGGATGAGTTTCAAGATACTAATTATGCTCAGTATGTTTTGGTAAAACTGCTTGCCCCTCCGCCAAAAGCCAATTTAACTGTGGTTGGCGATGATAACCAGGCAATTTATCGTTTCCGGGGGGCGGCAATTTCCAATATTTTGCAATTCAAAGATGATTATCCCGGGGCAAAAGAAGTAGTTCTTAATAAAAACTACCGCTCAACTCAGACAATTTTGGATGTCGCTTATCGCTTGATTAAAAACAATGACCCTGACAGCCTGGAGGCAAAACTGGGAATTAGCAAAAAACTGCAAAAGATGCGGCAAGTTGAAGAGAAAGAGGTTGAGTTTCTCTTGGCGGACAGGGTTGAGAATGAGGCTGAAATAGTGGCTAAAAAAATTCTTGAGCTTTCTGGCGATTATCAATACCGTGATTTTGCCATTTTAGTGCGGGCCAACAATCATGCCGAGCCTTTTGTCCGTGCTTTGAACCGAGCAGGAATACCAAATCAGTTTTTGGGGCCGGGGATGCTTTTTCGCCAACCAGAAGTCAAGGACTTGATTGCCTATCTTTTACTTTTGTATAACCTAGAAGATTCAATCTCAATGTATAGACTGCTGTCTATAGATTATTTTGGGGTAGAGGGGAGGGAGCTGGCTACTTTGCTTAATTTTTCCCGACGGCAGAAGATTTCTCTGTTTGAAACCTGTGAGGAGTTGGTTACTAACAACTCTTTGGCAGTTAGCCCAAAATCAGCCGAAATCATGGACAAACTAGTTAAAATTATTCATCATCATTTAAATCTAATGAAAACCGAGACGGCCGGTCAAATTTTGTATTATTTTTTGGAAGAAAGCGGGCTTTTAAAAAGGTTTTCAAACTATGAAAGCGAAGAGGATGAAAAAAAGGCCCAAAACATTGCCAAGCTTTTTGACAAAATAAAAGGCTTTGAAGCGACCCATGAAGATGCCTCAGTTTTTGCCGTGGTTGATTTTATTAATCTTTCTTTAGAGTTGGGCGAATCACCCTTGGCGAGTGATGAAGATTGGTTGAACAATAATGCTGTTAATATTCTGACTGTTCATTCAGCCAAGGGTTTGGAGTTCCCAGTAGTTTTTTTGGTCAACCTTGTTGCTCAACGTTTTCCCAGTCTCGCCCGACAGGAGCAAATCCCTCTGCCCCAGGAGCTGATTAAAGAAATTTTGCCGATAGGTGATTTTCATCTTGAGGAAGAGAGACGTTTGTTTTATGTGGGTATGACCCGGGCCAAAGACCGGCTTTACCTGACGGCTGCCAACTATTATGGCGAAGGGAAGCGAGAAAAAAAGCTTTCCCCTTTTGTGGCCGAAGCCTTAGGAGAAAAAGCCCTTGGCCAAAAACTTGTCCTTCCTCAAACCGACCAGCTTTCAATTTTTGCTCCCCTAGTTAAAACTCAAAAACCAAAATCTTTATTCCCTCGCCCTGCCTTAACCGAGCTTTCCTATTCGCAAATTGACAGTTTTAATACTTGCCCACTGAAGTACAAATTCAGCTATCTTTTGAGCTTGCCGACTCCTCCTTCGGCTGCCCTGACCTTTGGGAGCGTGATCCATCAAACAATGTGCGACTTTTATCAGCGAGCTTTGAGTGGCCAAAAGCCAAACAAAAAAGACGTTTTAAAAATTATGGCCGAAAATTGGAGTTCATTGGGATATATATCTCAGGCTCATCAAAAAAAATATAAAAAAGAGGGAGAAAAAATTTTAAGTCAGTTTTTTGAAAAAGCTTATTCTGCCAAAGACTTGCCAATTGTTTTAGAGCAGCCTTTTTCCGTTAAAATTAGCTCCAGTTTAAAAATAAATGGCAAAATTGATCGGATTGACAAAACCAAAAAAGGAATTGAAATTATTGATTACAAGACTGGTAAATCTTCAAGCCAAAAAGAAGTGGATAAAGATTTACAGTTGGCTCTTTATGCTCTGGCGGCTACCAACGGCACTTTGGAGTACTTAGGTGTTTTAAAGGAGACCCCCCAGCCCAGCCAAGTCAAAGTTTCTTTTTACTTTTTCACTAATCAAAAAAAAGTTTCCACAATTAAAAAGAAAGAAGATTTTGAAAAACTCAAAAAGGAGCTGATTAGGAAAGCCGAAGAAATTTCTCAAAGTCAGTTTTCGCCTACCCCAGGCAAACACTGTGATTTTTGTGAATACAGAATGCTTTGCGAAGCCTGGTCTTAGCCAAGGGTTGGGGATAAACTATTTCTTGGCCTCGAAAGCCCTTTTTAAAATGAGTAAAGCCTTGCCAGGATTTTTGCTGAGGAAAGCGGGGATCAGCAACTCCTTCAAAGTCAAAGTGTTGACAGCCACTTTTTTTGGCCAGTTTAATTGCTTCCCAAAGGAGTAAGGTGGGGGCTAACAGTTTTTTGCCTTGAGGAGTGGCGGCGGCCTGCCAGTAGTAGACGACTTTATCATGGAATAAAAGTAAGGTGCCAGCCACCACTTTGTCCCCGCTTTCCACGACTAAGATTTTGGCTTTTTTTCCAAAGGCCTGGCAAAGAAGCTCAATTTCTCTCTTAGTGCCGAAGGGTAAAATGAATTTCCTTAAGAGATAATCTTTTTTCAAAGTCACGAAGTCGCCGGCTGTCCCTTCTTTAACGATGAGCCCTTTTTTCTCTGCCAGGCGGATGTCGCGTCTTTTATTCTTAGAAAAAGAAGCCTGGATTTTATCTTCGGTTTCCCTTAAATCTTTGATTAAGGTTTTAGTGGGAATGAAGGGTGAATGGTAAGGTTTAAAGCCGGGGGGAATAATTTCGGCAGTTTTTTCAGCAGCTGGTTCAATAATAATTTGGAAAGGGCGATATTTAGCCGCCAGCTTTTCGATTTCCCCAAAAGGGATAGGCGAAGCAATTCGCTGGACTTTTAGAAGAAAGCCCAAAAAAGGGATTCTTTTTAAGAAAAAGTAGTGGGAGCCGATTTTTTCCACTTGCCAGCCAAGGCTTCTAATGTATTGGGCATATTCGCTGGATTGTCGGATGTCCATCTTTAAGGCGATTATTATTATATAATGTAGGGAATGTCTCCGAAAGACAAAGATTTTAACGTTTTTGGCCCGATAGAAAAGATAGTGGTTTTCCAGCAAAAGTTGCGTGAGGACACTCTCTTAAGAGAAAAGAATTTTTCAGGTTTGCGCGTTTTTAAGAATGAATTGTTAGCCGAGGGTCAAAGTAGCGTTTTTTACTCTCCCTATAACTTTTCCTATTTCCTTTCCTTGTACGAGATTGCGGCTCGTTACATAAAGAAGTCTTTTGGTGGCAAGAAAAACATCAAGGTTTTAGAAATAGGTTGTGGTACCGGCTGGGGAAGCTATTTTTTAGCAGGAGAGTTTCCTGATATTTACTTTCTGGCTACCAATATCAACGCCAGAAGCATTCAGTATGCGGCAGAGGTTTATCGGAGAAAAAATTTAGGATATCGAGTGCTTAACGGCCTAAGACAAGATTTGCCTGGCGAAAGTTTCGATATGGTCTTTTTTATGGAGGTTCTAGAGCATTTTAAGGAAGAAGACCAAAAAAACCTTTTGCGGCAATCCTTGTCCTCCTTGAAAAAGGGTGGAATTATCCTTTTTTCGACCCCTTCCAGGGAGTTCTCTTTCGGATTGCCAACCCCAGGTTGGGGGTGCCATAAAAAAGAATTCGACTCAAGAGAAGAGTTGTTAAACTGGTTGGATGATTTTAAGAGAGAAGAAAACTTTTCGGGGATCGAAGTTAATCGCCTGACGGCGGGCGGAAGATACCTTTGGGGTCAAAGGATAATGACTCTTGTCTTGAATCCTTTTTTGCACCTGTCACATCGGTTAAAAATTAAGGTAACAAAGTCAAGTATTTTTGGCAAGATTGCTGGATCAAGAAAACTCCTGTCTCCAAAAGAGGAAGGCTTACCCGATCTCGATCTTCGCTTTCTTCCAGGGTCAACTGCCGGTATCAGCAGGCGAACCATTGCCCTAATTGGTCTTATAACGAAGTAGTTGGCGGTTTTAAGAAAGCCTTGTCTTTAATCGCAGCATTGTCCAGCGGATTTTATCAACCAGGTTGTAAATCCGATAAAGGATGGGGTTGATAACCAGGTCATAAGTCCCAACAAATTCGACCAGTCTAGGAGAAAAGCCTTGTTTAAAACGATGAAAACCGTAGTAAGGGTGGTTAGGAGCCGGATTCGGCTCAATATCACCCCAAAGGTCAAACCGGGTGCA
>DATKVU010000187.1:0-4333 GCA_035529915.1 Clostridia bacterium | reverse complement strand
AAATGAACCAGAAAAGATTGCTTTAGACGATCGCCAAAAAATTGCTCTCCTGGCGGTTTTTGGATATGGCTATTTGATTAGCAAAGGAAATGGTTTTTTAGTCCCTCCTTTCCTGGAAAAGGTTGGCAAGATGGCCGATTTGACTCCAAAAGAAATCATGTTTGCTGCTTTTAAAAACCGATTTTTTTAAAGAAGAAGCTTTTTTCCGAGAGGCTTCTTCAAAGGCAACTATCTTTTACCACTCCAACGGGCAATGAAACCAAGCAAAGTTATTTAAACCAGTTCCAGAAACTGTATCTTTTGAAATGCAAAATATATTCCTGAGGGAGTTTTAAGAGAATAATTGCTCCTATAATAATGGCCAGGTCTTTTTTGTTTCTGATTAGGTTTTGCTTGAAAATGACAATTGAGCCAAGATAAAAAAGATAAAAATATTCAAAAAGGTTAGGAAAGAAAAAAAGCCATGCTCGAGAGGCGGTGATTAGAAAGAGGGCCGTTCCCGTAGCTCTCAAGAGATAAAAAAGTAAACTAATTTTTTTTGAAAGTAGGTCTTTCCAAGAGAAAGAAACAAAAAGAGCAAAGCTAAGATAATAAAGGTCCAAAATTTTATCCCACTCTTGGTATTGGTAAAAACTTTCCAGCGGAGGAAAGCCAGGAAAGTAAACATCAAAGGCATCAAGTAATGAGCAAACAACCATTCCCAGCAATGCCCATTTTAAAATAAGCAAAGGCAGCAGCAATCTTAGCAGTGATACAAAAAGTAGGCCCACAAAGAGTATTCATTGTTCGAAAAACAAGTTAATGATTATTAAAGAAGTAGTAATAATAAAGTAAGTTGAGCTAGTCTGGAAGAATTTCAGCGACTTTTTCCCAGAACTCTTTTACCCCTTGTTGACCAACCTCAGGAGACGGTTTGGCTGGTTTTTGATAATTCATCATTTGGGAGAAAAGTTTCTTTTTTAGGCCCCAAATAATGAATGAAGAAGCTTTTTGGGGTGAGTCGGGTAGGCAAAGACCTCGCCAGCCTAAAGCCTTGGTTTGAAGGTCTTTGGCTTGAGAAGAAGATAGGGCTTGGTCTTGATAGCTGAGTTCAAAAAGAAGGTTTTGCTCTGTTTCTGAAGGAATGAGCTGGTGTCTTTTTAAAAAATCCAGATTATCTCTTTCTTGTCTTCCCACTGGTTTGGAGAAAAGAAGGATTGAGCCACCGACCATTTTGGGAGTTAAGAGAGCTTTAAAGGCCTGTTCGCTTGGTTTGGTAATTTCAAAAGCGATTGGAACTGAAGAATAAAGCTCGTCATAGCTTTTGACTACCTCTTTATCTTCAAAGGAAACATAGAGGCTAGTGTTTTTGGTTTTTCTCATTTTTTCTAAAAAAGGATAAGTATGGGGAGTATCTTTAGAAACAACATGGAAGAGACAATTAGCCTTTTTGGAATTTAAACTCTCAATCAAAAGCCTAAAAAAGTCCATCCAGACAGCGGCTCCGGAAACAGGGATAGCAATGTTTGTTGGCTTGGTTTTCTCAATTAGAGTTTGTTCCACGCGATTCTTAAAAGCAGTTTGGTTGAGTTTTTTTGTCAGAAGCGGATTTATAGGATAAGCTCTGGTTACAAAGTTTACCTGAGGAAGATTTGATAAACGGACATATTCTAAAAGCATGTTTTTGGTTTTTTGGCTGGGAACAAAGATTAAGTCTGCTCCTTGGATATACCAAAGGTGTTGAGGGGTATCGTCAGTGACTTGAACTACCAGAATAACTTTTATTCCTCTTTCTTGGCCAAGTTTTTCTTTGATGCCAGCCAACTGATGAGCTAAGCCGAAATGAGTAGCAATCACTAAAACTGTTTTGGTAGTGGAGATTTTTTGCTCCAAGAGCAGCGAAAGCTGATGATAAAGAGTTTTAGTTCGCCAGCGCAAGAGCGAGCGATAAAAAGAGGTAAAAACGTCTTGGGGCCAACCTCGTTGGACCCATTCCATCAAAGCTCGGGTGAAAGGATGAACAGAGATGAAACGGTGAAGGCTTTCGATAAGCCGATCATGGGAGCCGAAAAGAATTGTGTTTAATTCTTCGGCATCGGGAAGTCCCTGATAAAGAGTGTTGGCCATCCTTAAATGACCCAATCCGGCTGGAGCATAAGTGAATACCAAAAGCAAAGATTCGTTTTTTAATGGGGACAGGCTGGACATCTATTTTTTGGCTTTTTTAATGTCTTTGAGAATTTCCTTTTTGATTTTTTCTGCCTGTCCTTTAATCGCCTCTTCAATGTCAATTTCCATCATTTCTCTTAAAAAATCCAGAAGTTGGGAGTCATAAGGAGCTTGATGAAATTTGTCTAAGAATTCTTGATGATATTCGCTCGGTAAATGAGTCAAAATAATCTCAAGAGTATGTTGGTGAAAAGTTTCGTCAATAATGGCGACTAACTCTTCCCGCTCTTCCACTTCCAGCTCGTAGTTGTCAAGCTCACCAACAATTTCTTTAATATTTATTAAGTGGTCGTAAAAGATTTTGTTCATGACAGCACTTTCCTAGTTAAATTATACTCCAACGGTCCTAAAGGGACTTTATTTTCCGGGTCGTCAACGAAAAACAAAATCACTGGGCCTTTTTGCATACCGACATTAAGACCCAAATATGCCATTACTTCAGGTGAACCACCAAAGTGCTTGCCGGTCCAATGGGCTGGCCCGGCATCAGCAACACAAGCGACAATACTTTTGCCGTTGAGAGGATTAACCACTATAACCTTGCGGTATTTATACCAATCATAAAGAAACTTTGTTCTTTTAGGCCAATCAGGTAAATAAAGAGTTTGCACTGCCACATAGTATTTTTCCTTTAAAACCAAATCCGGGGTAAGGTCTTTTTTTGAACGGGTAAAATAGCCCCAGGCGCCCAAGCCAGGGGTAATGCCTGATTTTTGGTATTCATCGTGTTGGTTAATAGTGTCACCGGGATATCTGGGTAGATGTTGCTCTGCCCCAATTAATCCATAAACATGATTTAGCCTGGTGCTGCCTAGCTGGGGAACTGCTTGAATTCCGAAGGTCCGAAAAAGCAGGTGGCTGATTTTTGTTTCTTGCTCAGAGGTAAGCGGTTCTATCTTTTGAGGCAATAGCGAGCTTAATTGCCGACTTAAAGACTGGACTAAATCAGAGGCAGTCATCGAGACAGCTGTAGAAGGTGGACCACCAAGCATTCCAGAGTGAGGAGAAGCCAGTAAAAGTGAACTGGCCAGTGCGCCTGAAGTCAAAAGTTTAGTCGCATGTTCTCTTATCTTGCCTGGACCAAGAAGTTTTCTTTCCTCTAAAAACTTAACAGCCTGGGGATATTTTTCTCTTAAGGCTTTTTCTGAAAGTTGATGCTTGGCTTTAAGCCGGGCTCGGAGAGCTTCTCCATCAAGGCGAAAACTAGGTTTTTTTTGCTTTTTTTTCCTGGCCATTTAGGCCATTATACAGAAAAGAAAAGAAAGCATATAGTTGCGAGAATGCTTTTCCTCGAAAAAGTTAATTAATTTCCCTTAAAAAAACTTTCAACTTCATCAAACTGTGGCCGGTTGGAGAAATCTTCATTGATTAGGGCTTCATTGCCACCCATACCCAGATGCCAGTAGTTAAAACCAACTACTCCCAGTCTTTTAGCGGCTCCCATGCTGTTTAAAACCTGTTGTTCCTGATTTGAGTCGCCAACACTCCCCCATTCGCTGATAAAAATTGGCACTTCTGGGTAGCGGTTCATCACTTCGTTCAATCCCTGGTCCATAGTTTGGCCAATCAGTTCCGGATAATGATCAATGGTCAGATTGCCCATCTTTTCGATAGTTTCGTCCTCCAAAATCCCGTTCCAATCAGGATTATTACTTCCCCAAGCAACAAAGCCATCAAAGCCAAAATAGCCAACCTTTACTTTATCTTTTAGACCGATTTGTTCAAAAGCATTTTTGACTGTATCAATCGCCTCTCTTAACCATTGATTAAATTGTTGCCGGCTCTCAAAAATACAAAGTCCCTGACTGCAATAGGTAATTTGGGCAATTCCCCCGTTTTGCGGCTCAGGAATTGGTGTAAATATATCTCCCTCCTTAAACATCAAAGGATTGTTTTTAATATAGTTGGCAATAAGCTCAAGATAGTTGTCTTTTCGCTTAGGAATCCCATAAATGCCCTCAAAAGCCAGAGGCATATGGCGATGCCAAACTCCAAGTCCTTTAGCGCGAATGGTATTTATCCATTTCCAAGTATAATCAATTGAGTCTTCACAGGCAGGACTATCATAAGGGGTTTCCACGGCCACAAAATTGGCTCCCAGTTCTTTGGCTTTATCAACCCACTG
>DATKVU010000186.1:0-1132 GCA_035529915.1 Clostridia bacterium | reverse complement strand
TGGACGCCAGCCGAGAGTTGTAGAATTGGCCTGTTTATTATAATCTGTTCCGCTCAGCGCTCTGTTTTTATCGCCCCTGCTTTTGTCCACGTTTCTTTCGTCTATACCAACGATAGGTGGCGAGTAGCTTTCTTTCTCCACCACCCGCGCCCACTGTGCCCCACACTGCACCGCTATTTCTTCAAAATACTGTCGTAATTCACTGGGAATATCTTTTTTTTCAAAAACAGAGTTATTCATCATTGACATTTTCTAATTTCCTTGATATAATTGACTATATGAAAAATTGCAAACATTGCGGCAATTTATTTGAACCAAGAACTGATAGGGAAAACCCATTTTGTTCAATTTCTTGTGCAAACAAGTCGAGGCGAAAAAATTATCCAAAACCGTGTTTGTTCTGCAAAGAATACTTTCAGCCACCACAAAATCATCCATTACAAAAATACTGTACAACCAGTTGCAGAGACAAAGCCAGAAATCGAAGAAAAATCGTATCCTGTTCGACCTGTGACAAAGAAATCGTTCGACCACGCAAACGATTAAAGCAAAAAAACTTTTATTGTTCAAGGAAGTGTGAGGACTTGAGTCGCTGGCGAGGTGGTTGCCCTGATTACCGAGGCCCAAATTGGCACAAACAACGGCTTCTTGCCTTAAAAAGGGACAATCATTTGTGCCAACATTGTGGTAATCAGAAAAATCTACAAGTCCATCACAAAAGACCTGCTGCCGAGTTTGATGATTACGAAAAAGCGAACCACCCTGATAACCTAATAACCCTATGCCGCCCTTGTCATCAAAAAGAAGAACAGGAGTATCGTAAGAACAACCCATTCAAACAAGCCCCTTCCTTGTCAAAAACTGCATAACTTTTTCGTGTTCTTCTTTAGTCAAACCCTCTCGTATTTTTAGTTTCTTAATCATTGCCGGACAGCAGCCCTTCTCGCTTGTAGCTGCTTTGATGCAGGGTTCGACAAGTTTCTCTGGGAAAGTGGCATAATGGCTTTCTGGGAAAGCCTGGGGATTTATGGTCCATACATCGCGGAGATTGCGACCGGAAGGATTGACATAATAATCATTCACGCCTTCATTGCTCGGCCTTGATATTCCATCTGTTCGCCCTGAAGGTTTC
>DATKVU010000185.1:0-1654 GCA_035529915.1 Clostridia bacterium | reverse complement strand
CTTTAACTTCGGGTGGCATCTTACCTTTAAATCCCATTGCTTCCTGGATGTGGTGCCCAACCTCATGTATAACAGTCGGGAAGTCGTTTGCTTTAGCAAGTCGAACAACCTTTGCTTTTGGTTTGTAAATACCTGCTACTGTAAATGCACCCCTTTGTTTTCTGAATTTTCCTGTTCGTATTGGCACATCAAATTTCTTTGATATGAGTTTTATTAGGTCAGACCTTCGCTTACCTTTTGGTATGGGTGTGAATTTTATGGATGGCACTGCTTCGGCTGGTTCTTCAACGGGTTCTGCCATTGCGAAACTTTTCTTGCCAAGGTTTTTCTTGGGTTCTTTTGTTTCGGGCCACTCTACAACGGACTTCTTGCTGACCTTAATCTTACGCCCCGGCTTAACCCTGCCCATTTCGTCCCTGCCAGCGGTCAGCGTAACCTCAACCTTGCCCTTGAACTTACCCTTTGTGATTTCCCTTGCTGATACTATGGGTTTCTGCTGGTTGTTTATCCATGCCTTGCCTATGGATTCTTTGGGTAGGGGTTTGCCTGTGGATTTCTCGGCTAATGTTGGTTTTGTTTTCCCAAATAATCCTTCCTGCTTTGGTTCCCAAATTCCCTCTTGTTTAAACTCGGAAGATGATTGTCTTTCAACCTTGTCTAATGCCGTTAATTTTTCTGGTTGTTGAGGTTTTGGTTTTGGTCCTACTTTTTCTGGTTTGCCAAATAGAGATGGTTTTTCTTTTACAAGTTCGGGCTGTTTGGTGGCTATCTTTGTGGGTTTTTCTTTTAGTACTTGAACTTTATCCCACGGTTCGAGTTTAAGAATATTCCCATCTTCAAGAGTAACGCCCTCTTTTGTCTTGTGAATTTTATACTCGTCCCATCCGTCCTTTGTTTTATTTTCAATAATTGTGTATGTCTCACCATCTTTAAGACTATCTACACTTACTGACTCATAATCACCCTCTGGGGGTCCTTCTGCAAGGTCTGGATGTTTTCCCTTTAAATCTTCCGCAACCTCTAAAAACTCTTTGAGTTTTGCATCCTGAATTGGGGTTAATACTTCACCGCTTTCGGCTTTATCTATGATGTTATTAAATTCTTTTGCCGACCACCCCTTACCTCTAAACCATTCTGGATAGGTTGATGCTACGATGTGTCCATATTCTCCACCTGTTCGTTCAACATCGCCCTGTAAAACTTGTTCTTTCATTACCTTGATAGATGGCTTTAAATCTTCAGGAATTGTCCACGGTGTTTTCTTTGGTTTTTTAGGTGCGGTCTTACCCATTGATTTCTCGCCCAATGACACCCCCTTCCCCTCAAGAGCCACCCTTGTCTTTTCGGGGGCGGGAGTGGGCTTTAAATCAGGGTAATCCTTAAAATCCGCTATTTCTACTATCCTTTTTTGCTTGGCATATTCTTCTTTTCCACCGCCAGTTTCACGTTCTAAAACCCAACCATCGTAACCCTCTTTTTGTAACGCACTTTTAATTGCAGAATCTCTTGCTTCTTCCCTTAAATTTGGTTCTATCCCATATTCTTTTACCAAGTCTTTTTTATATTTAGCAAACTTGGGGTTGTTTAATTTTATATCGGCTTCGGTATATGAATATGTTTGCTTCATATCTTCAGCAATTTGTTTAAAATCATT
>DATKVU010000184.1:0-1008 GCA_035529915.1 Clostridia bacterium | reverse complement strand
TTAACACATCATATTTTTTATATTTTAGTCAAGTCTTTACCCTTTTTTCGTTTGACTTGGCTCTCCTTTTGTTGGTGTGGTGCAAGACCCCCTTAAATAATATATTAGACCTTAGTCGTTATTTTTGTTGTAGATTTTTCCTCGGCTTCTTGGTCGTTCTTAGAAGTTTTTCAGGCAGTCATTGTTCCGCCTAGTCTAAAATTGATTAAGCCTGAAACTATGTCGGTCATAGTATCGTAGTGTTTCAGGCGGTTCCTGAATTCCTCGCCCATTACGCGAAACTTTTTCAGTCTACTAATCGTGTGCTCCACTACCACCCTCTCTTTTGACAGCTTCTGGTTGAAGGCTTTCTGCTCAGGCGGGAGCATTTTTGTTTTTACGCCTCGTTTGCCTCTTCCAAGGCTGCGCCTCTTAAACGGCACCTCAGCGTTGAACTGAGGAAAATCATCTTGGATGCCTTTATAGCCCAAATCAACCCCAACACCCACTTTCTTTGGCAGACAGGGAGGGCACCACTTAAACAAGGCATAATCGTGTCTGCTTCCCCGGGCATGCCGGGTCTTGTGGACGATCAAACCGTCTTTGTTTACTGTTATCTGAGTCTTGACCGTATGCTTCTTCTTTTTGCCCGAATAATGCGTCTTGCGTTTTAGCTTTGCACTTGGCCTTGGAATCTCCTGCTCGGTGGCGTCTATGAACGCTTTGAAGCCTGGAAAATAAGCTTCCACCTCCTCAAGTGTCTGCAGCCTGCGGGTTGCATCGTGAATTTTCTTTGGCAGTGGCAGGATTGCTTGGGCTGCGGGCTCCAACGCGCGGATGTCTTTTAAGACGTTGGTTTGGCCAAGGTCAAAGAGAAATCCGATCAAGGTCGATGATACGTATAGTCGGTAGTATGTCAGCAGGAGGAGGAATCTGTTTTTGAGGTTAAGTTTGAAGGGGTGGCCTGCGCCGGCTTTGTTTTTTCTGCCGGTTCTATCGAGTCTTTTTTCTTCGAAGGCTGGATTTACG
>DATKVU010000183.1:0-2119 GCA_035529915.1 Clostridia bacterium | reverse complement strand
CCCCATACCGATTGTTTTCAGCTCTTCACCTTCTAGTCTTTTTCCTCGCAAGCCACGGACAAACGGAGCCGCAATTTTTATTGCTCCTCCAATTACCACCTCACCGGCTGCGCCAACACCAAAGTCTAACGCAAGATCTTTTGTAATCTCACTAGCGTTTTGTCTAGACACACCAAGAAGCCCTTCAATAGCTTCTTCAACCGCACCAGCAGCCGCTGTGCCTGTGCCAGCGCCCAAAGCCCCGCCTACAAAAGTTCCAAACCCCGGCCCCATTGTAGCCGTTCCCAGCGCTGCGCCTTTTACTGTACCGTAAATACCACCAGCAATATCCGCGCCCATGCTTGTTAAGTCGGCAAGGTCATACCAACTCAAGCCCTCTTCATCAATAAGGGTGTTTTTCTGTAAGTCAACACCAACTTTTTTACCGCCCTCTGGAGTAAGGGCAAGCCTTCCACGATTGTCGCGCAGAAAGTCAGTGCCTTTAGACATGCCAAATAATTCTGTTAACTTAGCATCTTCTTCTTCAGCTTTTTCAGCCATAGACAGGACAGCGCGAAGCGAACCGCTTTTTACGCCGGTTTCTGTGTCAAATGCTGAATCGACTCCTTGTTCTGACCTGCGAACATTAGACTGCGCCTGCACTTCCTGTTTTTTCGAGCCAATAAGCTCTGCAATTTTTAGCTCTTCAGCGACAGTAGGCTCTTCACCGGCTATCTCAACAAAGAAACTTTCTTTAGGAAGCTCTATTTTTATCTTGCCCATGTATCAGCCTTACTATTTAAAAAACTTTGTAGGTTTTTACGCCAGCTTCATCCGTTGTGTATTCAAACGCCTCTGAAGGATCACCAATTTTGTACGCTTTAAGAGCAGCATCTCGAATAGCTTGTCTTGATGCCTTATAATCATCTGCATTTGTATATCTTGTTTCATCTCCAAATTGCTTTAGGTAGGTGTTAATCTTGCTTTTCTTCGATGTAAAGATAGTCTTTGCCTCTTCAATGCTTTTCAAAGCAACATTCGGATCCCCAAACCAGTTAATTCCACCAAGGATTGCCTCAACCTGCTTTATGTCAACATTTGAAATACCGTTTCCTGTTTCCTGCGTAAGAAAACGCTTAAACTGCAAAATAACACGCTTTCTTATTGCGTCAGCGTCAGCCAGCGGCTTTGGCTTGTCTGCATACCCAACAAAGACCTCAACCTCTTCACCGTCAATGACTTTCTTTTCAAAAACAGGCTCTTGATTTAAATTAAGATTTAATGAGCTTGCAATGCCCTGAAGCATTTCTGTTGCTTTTTGACCGGTGGCACCGGCAGGAAGATCTTTTACTTTTATGATTGCATCACGAACCCTGTCTAAAGATGTTATGCCCTCTTGAACATCTCCAAGCGCCGTACCAAGAGCAGAGGCTTCCAAAATCGGTTGCTTAAATACTGCTTTTCCATCAGACGCTCTAGTTGCTGTAGTAATTTTTAAACCCTTTACTCCGGGGTCTTCAAAGGTAATAGTATCAGATGTTTTTACTTTATTTTCAGCAGCTTTTTGTGCGCCCTTTAGGTCTGCTTCAGCCAACTTCACATCCAAATCGTAGCCAAATTTCACACGCGCCAGATCTCTTTCTGCCTTTCGCCTTTCTTCATTATCAGAAAGCTGATTAATTCTGGCAACCTCTGCGCCAAGAACTTGGTCGCGGCGATCTCTAAGATAATTTGCCTGATCAACAAGGAACTTTTGTCTATTTGCAGTTGCTGTTTTTGTTTCTCCAAGAGCATATTGTCCAGCAGCAAGCTGATTAGCGCGGGCCTCTTGACGCGCCCTTTCCATCAAAGGAAGAGCTTTTTCACCGGCTTCACCAACTGAAGACAGCATTTTTCCTACGTTAAAACCTTTTCCTGCTTTGTTCTGCATAAGCGCCAATCCAAATGCTGTAAGAGCAGCTTTATTGTCTGGGTCGCCAGATATGTCTATGCCAGTAGCTTTGGAAAATTCATCTTTATATTCTTGCATTGTTTTTGCTTTTGACGGAGCCAAACCAAGCATCTTATTATATGACGCAAGAGAATCGTCCAACAATCCCTTATACAAATTAGTAGCGTCTTTTTTTAACCCTGCTTCCGT
>DATKVU010000182.1:0-5509 GCA_035529915.1 Clostridia bacterium | reverse complement strand
ATTTCCAAAAGCAAAAGTTCAAGCTGATGTTCAAGGCTGTAGGGAGTTGAGGAAGTTTTTTGCTGGAAATCAATCTTTAAAAGCTTCTCATAAGTTTTAATCAGTTGCTCCTCTTTGAAAAAAGCAGCTTGTTTTTTAAGTTTTGCTTTTTGCCAAGAGGCTAGTTTTAAAAGGTCTTTTTTGTCTTTGGCGAGCAAGAGCAATCTAAGCTGTCGTACCATCATTAAAAAAACAAAGCTGGCATCAGTCTGTCCAATAGTTTGTTGATATAGTTTTAAACTGCTTTCGGTCTGACCGGGAGCTAAAGAATCAAGAAACTTAAAGAGCACTGAGGGAAGCTTGAAATTTTTAAAAATAAATTCCTTGGGATACTTTTGTTGGTTTGTCCGGGAAAAATCCTTGTTTTCCCAGAACAAGACCAAGCCATTCTCAAAAGAAAGGATTTTTTCTAAAATTTCTTCTTTGTCTTTAGCTTTGGGTTGGGAAAGAAAGTTGTCAACTGCCAAAACTTTTTTTTCGCCAAAAAGAGTGGTAGAGCCCAAGAGATTTTCCAAAAGCTCGCTATTTAAGCTTTTGCCCTCAACCTTCTCAACCAGTAAATTATCCTTTTTAAGGCTCTCCAGATGCTCTAAAAAGGCTTTTCTTGAAGAAATGATATCTTCACCACTATAGACAAAAATCTTACTCATGAATTAATCTTTTTTATAAAGCTTGCTATGCCAGTGCTCGACTGTCCGGAGGTCAATTCTTTTACTGTGGTGGCGGTGAGGTAGCAAGGCACCAGAAAAATTTTTCGGCACATGCAAGAGTTCATGGATGAGAATCTTTTCTTTTTCCGTCTGAGAAAGCCGATCAAACTTTTCCGCAATTACTTCAATACAATAATGAGCTTCTTTACCAAGGGCTAGCTGCCAAATTCGCGGCAAAGACCAGATTCTGGCGACTGCTCTTGACTTGGAGCCATAACTTCTAAAAGCAACTACTCTTTGGGGTTTGATATGTGATAAGTCCAAACTAAGAATCACCCGTTTAAGTTCGGATGCAATATCAGGAGCAAAAACAAATTCCATTTTTAGGAAACTCTATAAACTTCGTAATCCTCTTTAACCGGTTGATCAACTTTAAGTCCGACGGTATCGCCTTTTTTAGCTTGTTCGATTTGTTCATGCTCGACCTGCATTGAACTGACTGTCATGGTAAATTCATCGCCCTGGCCAACTACTTTAATGTTGTCACCAACAGCCAAGTTGTCTGTCAACTCAACCACGGCCACACCAATCTTATCAAAATAGTGAGTCACTTTTCCTACTTTAAAATCTGCCATTTAGTTTTCACCTCCCTCCTTGCCCTCCGTAATCTTGTGTGAAGGAGGGTCTTCAACTCTTCTTTTGGTAATTCCCCGATATCCTTTTTTCCTGCCTGTTTTTTTCTTTACCTTATTATACCTCACTTTGGCTGGAGAGGGAGCTAAAACATATTTTTGAGCATAACAAATAGCCACTGCCAAAGCGTCGCAAAGGTCATCAAAATGGGTTTTTTTGTTTTTCGGCGCTCTTACCCCTAAAATCTTTCTTACCGCCGCTTTAATCTCTTTTTTGGGCGCTTTGCCGTTGCCGGTTACGGCGCACTTTATCTCCAAAGGAGCTAAGCTAACAATTTCTAAGCCCTCGGTTTCGGCAGCCAGCTTAATTACGCCAATTGATTCAGCAACCGACATCGCAGTTTTGTAGTTGATAAAGAAAAAAAGGCGCTCAATTGCCAAAATATCCGGTCGATGAGTTTGGATTAGCTCTCGGGTCTGAGCATGAATTTGGGCCAGTCTTTTTTGAGGAGAGTCTTTTTTGGAAGTCTTAATCCAGCCTTGATGAAGAGAAGAGATTTTCTTGCCGTCACATTCAATTACTCCGATGCCAACGGTCGCTGTTCCCGGATCAATCCCCAAAATTTTCATCAAGACAATAATATCATAAACCTTAAGCTAACTTAATTAGGTGCTCGGTATTATTAAGATATTCGGTCCGCCATAATTGGTGTTTTTCGTCATACCAAATCAGAGAAATTGAAGCATTGTCAAATAAAGGAGTATGGAAGAGTTTAAGCAAAACCCCGTCTTGGTTTTCTTTGCCCAAGACACAAATTGACCAAAGACAACGAAGAAAAATTCCATGAGTAACTAAAACTAAGGTTTTGTCAAAGAAATTTTTTAAAAGAAAATCTTTAACATTTTTAGCCCTGGCCATTGCTTCTCTTAAGGATTCGCACCCGTCAAGAAATTTCCAATCAAGGTCTTGATAATTTTTATTCATCTGTTGGCTATATTGATTATTAAGCTTGCTCTCAAGCTCAAGGCCGGCCAGCTTTGGGTCGTGTTTTCTCTCGTGAACATTATCAAGATATTTTGTTTTTTTGTGAGTTTTTTGGGCAATAATTTGAGCAGTTTGTTTGGCTCGTGGCCAACGGCTAGATAAAATAAAATCAAACTCTTCTTTGGCCAGCCTCTCACCGGTAGCTTCAGCTTGTTCTTTGCCTTTTTGGCTCAAAGGAGAGTCTGGGGTTTGCCGTTTTCCTTTTTCTTTGGCATCAGTTTCTCCATGCCTTACCAAATATAGTTTCATAGGCTAATTATAACTTAAGAAAATGCTAATTTAAACTTGACAAAGACTATAGGATTTAGTATAATCCGCTCATCCTAAGGAGTTGCATTTTTGCGCTACTTAGGATTTTTTTTGGCCTCAATTACGGGGCCATTTATGTTAGTTACTATTCTTTTGACCATATTCCTACTTTTCTTGCCCCAACCTGTTTTAGCAACAGAAACAGCGGGGTCTTCCGGAGTGCTGAAATTGGCTGAAGCTCCCAAAGACCAAAGGATAGAAAAACTGCAAGGCTTTTTAGAGTCCCAGGGTTCCCTTTTAGCGCCTTTTGCCCAGGACTTTGTCCAAAAGGCTGATGAATATGAAATAAACTGGAAATTGCTTGCAGCTATTTCTGGTATTGAATCTACTTTTGGAAAAAACATCATTAGAGGAACTTACAATGCCTATGGTTGGGGCGGTGGCTTAATTCGCTTTCAGTCCTGGCCAGACTCAATTGACCAGGTTTCCAAGGCTCTTCGGGAAAAATACTATGACCAAGGGCTTGATACCCCTTATAAAATTAACCCTGTTTATTGTCCTCCTAACAGAACCTGGGCAGCCAAGGTGGCTTTTACAATGGAAAAAATTGAAAACTCTGACTTTCAAAAAAGTTTGAGAGATGTTGAACTGACTATTTAAAAAGAATCTTGATGGCTTTGGAGTGTTCTTTTAAGAGCTCCTTAGCTTCAGGAAGAAGTTTTTCCCAGCTTCTTTGTAATTTATTTACAACAAAGCTAGTTCCTTTTTCAATATCCATTTTGTCTTGAACAAAAGCCAAGTAAAACAAGGAACTGAGATTATCAAAATGGGCCATGGCATCAGCGCTGGCAATAATTTTGGCTTCGATTGTTGGCAATTTAGCTTTTTTTGAAGTCCGATGATTTAAGATGCAATCCTTGATTGCTTTAATTTTTTGGGGGGGGAAATGAGTATTTTTGCAAAATTTCTTCGGCTAGTCTCGCTCCATGAAGATGATGGTCCGGGTATAAATCTTTATCTAAGACTGAGGCATAATCGTGAAGCAAGGCTGCCATCTCAACTACTTCCAGATCAGCCTTAAGTTTCTTTGCCAGTAGCTTGGCGTATTTAACCACAGAAAGGGTATGGTAGGCCCAAGCACCGTAGCCAGAATGGTTGTTTTTACTTTTGCAAGCTTCTTCAACTAATTCACTTACTTCCTTGGCAATCTGGGAAAAGTTTTTATTCTTCACTACAGAATATTATATATAATTAATTATTCAAAAGAGAGCATTTTCAGCAAATATTTATGTTAAAATTAAAATTAGGAATATGGATAAACTTCTTCAGAGCGTCAAAGAATTTGCTTTTGCACAAACCAAAGAAACTGGTGCTCCTTCTCTTTTCAATTTGAATTTGTCAAATAAAAAAGGCCAGTGGTTGGCGGAAAAACTTGGAGCTAATAAAGGTATTGTTTTGGCCGGAACCTTATTGATGGATTGTCAACTTGGTCAAGCAATGAAACTGGGAAAAATTGCTGAACATATCGAAATGTCGGCTAAGAAAGCAGATGAACTTTTGACTGAATTCCCAGACATTGATAATGAAACAAAAGAAAAAATTGTTTACTGCGTTAGGCAACATCATGGAACAGAAAAATTTCATTCACTTGAGGCAGAAATTTGTTGCAATGCCGACTGTTATCGCTTTGCTTCTTTGAGAGGATTTGTTGATGGACTTAGATCTTTCGAAAACATGTCAACAGATGGAGTTTTGAAGTTACTAGATTCTAAGGCTGATGAAAAATGGCATTCTTTAAGCCTAGATATTTGTAAAAAAGAACTTAAACAGCAATACCAACTAATTAAGTCGTTTATTAAACAATATTATGTGTGAATTTCGTTCAAGTGAGTATTCTTGCAACGATTTCATTCGGAAAGAGAAAATAGTTAAAATTCTTCTTTTTTCAAATACACCAATAAAGCATTCCTGGCTGCTTCAATAATAAAAGGTCTTCTATCCTTTACCAGTTCGCGAATATAATTAGTAACTGGTTCATCAATTCCTTTTTCATATTCCCTAACATACTTGCTCAAATATCTTCCTTCTTTAAGAATCTCCTGGTGGGCTTTGGGTAGCAAAAAGTCACTGGAAAAACAGCTGCTGCTAAAACCTTTTTTATCAACTATTGAAGCACAACCAAATATGCGGTAGTTCCCGGTTTTTGACGGAAGATAACCAACCTCTATTCCAATGGAAAAATCGGTTGAAGGAGTTTTATCTAAAGCAATCTTGGCTCGATTTAGAGAACCTATTTGCGTCTCGGTTTGGCTTAATGGTTGCTCAGAGACTCCACTTTCAACTTCAACCGGAACCAATTCTGCCCTGACTCCAATTTCTTTTAAGACTTTTTAGAGTATAATAGAAGCATGGCTAGTACTTCACTATGTAGCTTCTGTGATGTCACTATTGTAAATAAACAACAGATCATTGAAAATGAGTACGCAAGAGTACTTCTGCCACTCAAACCAGTCACAAATACCCACATACTCATAACACCGAAAAGGCACGTAACATATATTACAGAACTTTCTTCAGAAGAATTTATCTCTATACAAGGGTTACTTAAAACAATGCTAGATACGTTCCATGACCTATTCAACACTCAAGGGTACCATATTATGAATAACAATGACCCACTTGCAGATCAACGAATTCCTCATGTACACTTTCATGTATTCTATAGAAGTGAAAACGATATATCACCATTTGATATCCTATCGAAGAAAGCACCACGCCAAGAATTAACAAATGAGGATTGGTATGACCTAATCAAAAGGATTAGAGCATCAGCACAGACTAATTCGAAAAGTCAGAATCGTTTACAGGGAACTTATTTTGTATAAATTCAACTA
>DATKVU010000181.1:0-2354 GCA_035529915.1 Clostridia bacterium | reverse complement strand
GTTGGTAGTTTTATAGATAAAGTATCGGCAGATAAAGAATCTGTTATTGATATGCTCGAGTTGGTTAAAAAGGCCGGTATTAATGTGCCTGTTGATATAATTGAGAAGCTTGCTACAAAAAAATTGATATCATCAGAGTCTGTTTTTGAAGAGTTTAAGCGTAATTTAGAGATAGACCGACAATATGTTTATCAAGACGATCGTGGTAATACTTTTGTTAAACAAGCTAACTCTCAAGTTGACTATACTTGGGAAGTTTCGGTTTTACCTGAGGAAATGGACAATTTAACAACAAAAACAGCAAAACATGTAGCTGTAGGTCCGGGAGTGGCTGAAAAAGCTAATTTCTATGAAATTTTAGGACAAAATAAAGCATTATATGTCAGTAAATTAGCTGAGTATGCTTTTTTAGACAAAATGGTTTCAAGGCCAGTTGAAAATATTGAATTTGTAAGTGAAACCCCCAAAATAGGCAGTTTTGGGGTATTTAAGGTTGCAAACTTGGTTACGGCGCCATTTGAAGTTGTTGCCATTGAAAAATTGGCAAATTTTGCAGATTTTAATATTTTTAAAGTTGCAGGACGTGGCAATCTTATAATTGACTCCAAGAATGATTGGTTTTTGGACGAAAGTAACCAAAAATTAGCCCAAGAGTATGGAGATACTGACAATTTGGAGGGAGTGGAGCCTAAAGTAGGTGATTTTGGTACATTTATAGTTGGAGATGAGGCTTCAGTGCCATTTGAAGTAGCAAGCATACTAAAAATAGCTGGAAAATCGCTTGGTTGGGAAATTCAAGGATTTGACGGCTTGAAAAAGATTGCTTTTTATCCTACTAGTCAGAAAGTTGGTATATTGCAAGATGAAAAGAACTCTAATGCCTTTTATGTTGGCGGAAATGGAAAATTTGTTAAAATAGGCAAATGTACGTCAAAAAAACCTAAAATTGGCAAGGCAGTTGTGAAAATTGAAGCAATGTCAGGCTTAAAGAAGGTGTCGTTTTATATTGGTACCAAAGAGTTTGAAAAGCGATCTGAGGCGGAAATAGATGTACCATTAACTGCTGAGTTTATTAAACTTAGTAACCAAATAGACGTAGTTAAGACAGAAAAAACTGCTACTAAACATTATGTTGTTAAAGATACTTTAGGTCTGTATAGTCTTTTTGGCCCCGAGTTTAGTAAGTATGCTGAGCGTCATGAAATAACAGGGTTAGATCTGAACGATGCAAGCTGGGCGTTGTGTCATTGCTCTGTTTCTGCTGAAAAGATAGCAAAGTTAAAAGGTATGAGCAAAACAGCAACATTAGAAATAGAATCAGTTTGTGCCCCTCTACCATTAGATCGAGTAATGGCTAAGGTAAAGGGCGATTTTAGTAAAGCTGCGGAGTGTGTTTCTAATATTAGAAAAGTTTTTTCTGATTTGCTTAAAGAGGCTGCAGTTTTAAAAGATAAAGGTACATTGGATGCTGTACTATCTCTTGGTTTGTTAAAAAAGCACAATGTTGAAGAATATACTGAGATGTTGCCTGAGTTTCAGGCTGTTGCTAGTAATTTGGCAAGGCTACTGCTAGCAGTAAGATTGGGATTGGCGATTATTCCGGAATATTCTGTGAAACGGGCTATGGAGGGGTTGGCAGAGGTTATTAAGTTTTTGAAAATTGTTGGAAATTCAAATAGGAAAGTTAAGTGAAAAATTGCATTTCTGGGGGTGAGGGAGACCAATTTTTTAGCATTGGTAAATATATTCAGAATAAAACTTATCAAAAGGTATTGAAAATTTTTAAAGATAACAGAAGTCAGCCTTTAGTTAAGCAAGCAAGCGTACTGATGGTGGATAAGGCAGAATACCTTTTTGCCAAATTGGCTGAAAGTCAGGATATTTTGTCTCTTACTTTTATTCCTAATAAAGTATTGAAAGGTTACTTTGGTGAGAAGTTTGTTACCAAAAGAGATCAGATAGTTGCAGATCAATCCTTGAGTGATAAAATAAAGAGACGAAGGTTGACTAATGCATTAGTTGATGTTTTTTTAGATAAAAAGTTGCAAATTGGAATTATGTAATCAAATATAGGAAGGTAGTCAAATGGATAGAGCAGAACAGATGTTTGTAAAAATAGCTGGTCCGGCTAATTTTTTGGGCAAAATGTACACAAAGGCCGTTGCTGGAACTAAGAGTTTGGCAAAAGAAACTGCCGCATTGAAGCAGAATGTGTTTGCTTTGGTTGGCGGAGAAAAGGTTCGAAGAGCCGCAAGTAAGTTGCCGCAGGCAGATTTATTTAAAAATTGGACTGCTGCTGATCTGGCAGCATTGAAAGAGCTTCGGAAGAAGGTTGGTAAGGGCTTGATTATTCC
>DATKVU010000180.1:0-1154 GCA_035529915.1 Clostridia bacterium | reverse complement strand
TTGTTCTGATTTCCCCTGCTTCGTTTTTCATTCTCATGCCTTTTTCTATGTCGGGACAGTTGAAGTAGTAGTGGAAGCCTCCGTTGGCTGTTTGAACTGTGAAGGTTTCCGGCAGGCTTTCGGCTGCCTTTAGGGCTTCTTCAAAGTCTGGGCTTTTTTTGTCAATGTCAATTACACACTTCCCTTTCGGTGGAAGCACTCCGTCGTTGCTTCCGACTTTCATGTAGTCTTGGAATTCTTTGTAAGAGTAATTGTTTGTTTTCTGCCATTCTTTTTCAACCGGAATCTTTTGGCCTTCCATTACTTTTATGAAACGCCAGTCTCTTATCTGTGGCGGAATGCTAATCATTCACAGCACGTCCTGTAATTTTGTTATTGTTTTTTCCAAAACCACAGGCCGCGCTTTGTTCCAAGTGTAATCAAACCAGTCTTGAAGCTGTTCAAACACTGGCTCGTTTACTTCGACAAAAATAACTATTTCCCTGTTCTTGGTGGCCTTGCTGTGTGCCAGGCTCCAATTCCATGAGCCGACCAGTGTTCCCTCACTTCCTATTGCGAGTTTGGCGTGGCAGTTTTCGTATGTTCTTACTTCATAGTTTTTGTGCTCAAAACATTTGATGTAGTTTTTGCTTGTTATGACAAGCGTTTTGAATGTGGGGATGTAATCCCAGTTCAGGCCGAAAGGCGCTACCAGGCAGTATGGTTTTACATATTCAAACATCTGCTTGTATTCTTCTTCTGCGAGCAGTCGCATTTAATCACCTCCCTGTTTTTTTGTCCAGTTTCAGCAGCTTTTGTATTATGTCCTCGTAGCTGTCCCCGAATTCTGCGCTTGGGGCTTGCTTGAGTGCCTGGGCCGTTCCCTTTTTTACTTGGATTATTGTTGTTTCTATTTCTTCTTCCGGCAAAAAATCACCTCATTGCATTTGTTAATTGAATTATTAAGATTGATAAGGTTTATAAACTGTTTGCTTCATATTTTCTGTTGGCTTTATGCCAGGAGAAATGATTTGATATGACGAGCATAGATGAGTTTTTTGGAGATTACCTGAAGGTTGATGAGCTGAAGGGTGAAAAAAAGTTGAAGATTAAGGAGGTGAAGATTGAAACACTTGGTCGTGGTGGAGATGCCAAGGAGAAGCCTGTTGTTTATT
>DATKVU010000179.1:0-40677 GCA_035529915.1 Clostridia bacterium | reverse complement strand
GGCAAATACCAAAAATTGATTTCTGAAGAAAGAGAAGGACCCTCTTGGTTTAAAGTCAAATCTAGTTTGGCTTTAAATGGACCTAAAGGAATTCTTGGTCGGAAAGGCTCAAGACTTAGTTTTCGGGAAGAGTAGGCCAAGACATTTTGTTCTAAGACTTTGATTTCCGTCTTTTCTTTAAAAAAACCTTTAATTTTAATTTCCCCAAAAGGTTTCCAAAGGTTTTTGCCCCGGTTTTCCAAAATGACGGCAAAATCAGTAGCAGAAAAGCTGTCAATAATAGTTGGAGCAGAAAATGAAGAGATGGCTCCCAAGAGACTCGGTTTGCCCAGTTGAGAGGTAGTAATTAAAATATTGCCCCCAATTTGGCTAACAGCCCCGCTTTTTCCACCCTCGGCTTGATTTTCAAAAGCAATTTCGGCAGTGGAAAAAAGCAGAGTATAGTAATAATCTTTTTCGCTTAGGTTTTTAGGAAGAGTAATTTTTAAGACCAGTTCTTTGGTTTCGCCAAAAGTTACCGTAAAAGGTTCGCCGAGCTTTTCCCGGGACTCAAAAGAAAAAAGCGGTTGGGGCAAACTTGATTTTGGAGTTAAAAATTTTATTTTAATTTGTCCGGATTCATCTTGGGGTTCAAAAGGATAAATTTGAGGAGTGATTTCTAAAGGTCGATCCGAATTATTGGTTAATTTATAGACAGCCGTGATTGAGCGGCCTGGTTGCATGGTGGCTTCGAGCAAAGGGGGCCAGAGGGAAAGGGAGAGGGTTTGGGCATGTGCTGGAAAGGTAAATATAAAATTTATAATAATTATAAAAATTATAATTGCTGTACTCTTCTTCATTTTAATTTAATAGGTTGGGGTAGCAATATAAGTAATCACATTATGGTATCGACCAGCTGGTTGAGAAGCAGAAATATTAACTTTGTAGGTGACGGTGGCGGTGTGATTTTTGGCGACTTTATCAGAAGACATAATTACTTGGGGGTCTTCGTTTTTGGAAATATCAGCAAATTGTTTGTAGGAATTGCCGGCCGGGGCGGCGGTCGGAAATGGGGTAGGCACATCATCTCCATACATGGTGTAGCCAAAGCCATAAGTAGTATCCAAAGCCCAGTCCCCGGCAGTTTCTTCGCTAATATCGCTATTATCACCGGTAGTATCAGGAATTAAAGCGCCGGTGGCATAGACCATTAGCTGGTGGTTTTCTTGAGTGGTTACCTGATAGCCGCCAGCGCCGCCAGCAGAAACCGTTAAATCAGTAGTGGCGGTGGCTGGCACGCCTGAAGAAAGAGTGCCAAAGTCGACTACCTGATTGGAAATCGTAAAAGTAAAGGGGATAATGTTTTTTAAATACCAAAAGCCGACCAGAAGCTTATAGCCGGCAGAAGAATATTCGCCGGGAATCAGTTCACCGCCAGTAAAACCCATTTTATAGTCCGGGGACGAGACGCTGCCGGCAGTAAAGTTTAGATTGGGCATCTGAAGTTTGTAGTCTTCAGACTTCATATTAGCTGCCGCGGGAGAGGCGAGTTTTATAATTATTATAATTACTATAGCTGTTATAACTGTTATGTTCTTCATCAGTCAGTTTCTTTATCAATCTTTTCCTGTAACTTTTGACCGGACTTAAGCAAGCTTTTAGCAGTCTCATGAATTGAGCGCAAGCTGTCGCGAGCAGTTTTGCCTAAAGGTAGATGGTTATCCGCCATCAGTTCGCTGGCTTGGTGAACAATGTTTAAAAGCCCGTTTTTAAGATTAAGGGAAAGCCAAAGCAAAGAATCGGTTTCCTCATGTTCTATTTCTTCTTTTAGAGCTGTTTGTTTTTTAGCCAGAATTCTAATCTTTTTCTGGCTTTCTAGCAGACGCAGATATTGTTTGCCAAAAAAGATTGCTAAGGGAGAGAAAAAAAGCAAAGAAAGCAGCTGCATGGCAGTATGAAGAGAGTTAAGCTGATTGGCAAAAAATAAAGTTAAAGCTAGAGTCAAAATCAAGGTCAGAAAAGGTTCATAAAGAATGGCGACGGCAAAAAGCAAAAAGTAAATTAAAAAGAAAAAAGAACTGTTAAGTCCACCAGTGCCAGCAATAATCAAAAGCAAGCTGGCCGTATAGACAATAGTATCTAAAAAAAGCCAGGGCCTAAAAAAGTGAGCTAAGAGATAAGAGCCAATAATGAAAATGGCTAAATAGAAGTTATAGCTGGTTAAAAAGGGATTGTTAGTCCAAAACCAAAGAGCCAAAACAGTTAAAGAAAGATAAAAAGAATGAAGAAAGAAAGCCCGAGTATTGATTTTAATTTTGGCAGGCATTAATACTATATTAGAGAATTAATTTTCAATTTTCAATTGCTATAATAATTAGAAATATGATGTTGGAAGAAGTCTTACGAAAAAATCAGCTGGCCATTGGGATTTTTTTGCTGGGAGTAGTTTTACTGGGTTTAGGGGTTTTGGTTTTTAAGGCCAATGAGATTACTCAGGAGCCAGAAATAGAAATCCTTGGTAGCCAAACAGAGGAGGAGGGAGAAGCGACTATTATTATAGTCGAAGTAGCTGGCGAGGTAATCAAACCAGGAGTTTATGAGTTGGAAAACGAGAGTCGGATAAATGATTTACTGACTCTTGCCGGCGGGCTTTCGCAAAAAGCAGATCGAGATTGGGTAGCCAAAAATATTAATCTGGCTCAAAAACTGGTTGATGGAGCCAAGATTTATATTCCCGAAAAGAACGAAATCCCAAGTTCCAAATTGCAATCTCCAAACAATAATCAAATTACAAATTCCAAGATCAAAATAAATACTGCTAGCCAAAGTGAGCTAGAAAGCCTTTGGGGAATCGGGCCGGTGACAGCCAAAAAGATTATTGAAGAACGTCCGTTCGTCCGGACGGACGAACTTTTGGAGAAAAAAATAGTTAAAAGCAATGTTTGGGAAAGGATAAAGGATCAGATAACAGTTTACTAATGGTTGATTTGATCATTTATAATTTGAAAAATGAAACTGGCTGAGCAAGACCGGAGAAGGATTAAAGAAGAAGAGGCGGCGGCTGAGGAGAAAGCCGAGACTTACTTTCAATTACTAAGAAAGGCAAAGAAGTTTGATGAGCAGTTTGGTCTTTGCCAAAGATTGGGGGTTGGCAAGGACGACAAAGAGCTTTTGAGGCTTCTTTTAGCGGAAAGGCTGGGTCGGGCACGGGTTTATGACCTGGTGTGGGGGCTGAAAAGGAAGGACTTGATTTTAAATTTCGCCACCGAAGAATCTCTTGAGGCAAACGAGAGGGCTTTATTGCGCCTAAGATCACACATTGAGCCGTTAAGCTACATTATGGGTGAGAAAGCCGGGGTCTTGTCTCTAGCGGTGAACTATTTTAGCGCCTTACTTAATGATGCGAAAGACAGAACTGGCCAATTTAAGCTGGATAAAAAAACACTGGAAAAATGGGGGAGGCAATGGCAGGCCAGGCTTAAAGAAACACAAACTGAATCTAACAGAAAACCCTACAGTAATGTTTGGGAGGGCATTTAAAGAGAGATAACGGTTTATTGAATGATGAACTATAAATCCATTGTTCCTTGTTTTTTGTTCATCGTTCTACTTTTGCTTCGTTTTCAATCCCAATCTCAACTTGAGCTTCAAAATGGTCAGTTGATAAGAGCGACTGGCACTCTTAGTGCAGAACCGCAAGCTTTTGCTGGCGCACAGCGTTTCTCGATGGGCCGGATTTTGGTTAAAACTAGCCGTTACCCAGAATATCATTATGGAGACAGGCTGGAAATTAAAGGGAAAGTTAAAAACAATTTGCTAAGTTATCCTGAGATAAAAATTATCAAAAACAGTCCCAATTCCAATGGGATTAAAGGAATGGCGATTGCTTTAAACCAAGAACTAAAGCAGCTTTATAATCAATATTTTCCCCAGCCCTTGGATGGAATTGTGGCGGGCGTGGTTTTGGGAGACAAGAGTTTGATTCCCTTTGATTTTTGGGAACAGCTTAAGCAAACTGGGACTTTGCATATTATGGTTGCTTCAGGCATGAATATTGCTTTTTTGGCCGGGAGCGCTTTATCTCTTTTGACTTTGGCTTTTAAACGCCAAATTGCCGTTTTCTTTTTATTCGGTTTGATATGGTTTTATACGATTATGACTGGTTTAACTCCACCAGTGGTTCGGGCCGCCATTATGGCCAGTTTAATTTATTTAAGCCAGGCATTGGGTAGAGGAGCCCGAGGAGAGAGGATTTTGCTCTTTACTGGAGGGATAATGCTTTTTTTAGAGCCTCTTTTGCTTTTTGATTTGGGGTTTCAACTTTCTTTTTTGGCTACGGCTGGCTTGGTTTTTTTGCAGCCGCGTTTACAGCAACAAAACTGTCAGTTGTTAAGAAACGAAAATTTTTCTTCCAGCCTCTCAGCTCAAATTTTTACTCTGCCGGTTTTGGTTCTTAACTTTGGCCAGCTTAATTTAGCTTCTCCTTTGATTAATTTGGCGGTTTTATGGCTGATTCCTTTTGTTTTGCAAGCAGGGATGCTAGTGGGTTTGCTGGGAATTTTCTGGTCTTGGCTGGGAGAGATATCAGCCTATTTGCTTTATCCATTACTGTTTTTGATTGAGCAGATAGTGGGCTTGAGTGCTAAGGCAACGATTTTTCAACTAAACCTATGAATAAACGTTTTCTAGGGCTTTTGGCCATTCTGTCTGGTTTGCTTTGGGGAGCGGTTCTTTCTTTCCCTAATAACCGTTTGCATTTGATTTTTTGTGATGTTGGCCAGGGAGATGCGATTTTAGTCAGTCAAGGCTTTAAGCAAATTTTGATTGATGGTGGCCCGAATGACAAAGTTTTAGGCTGCTTGAGTCGAAATATGCCTTTTTTTGATAAAGAGATTGAAGTAGTTATTTCTACTCATCCAGATTATGATCATACTACTGGTCTGGTTTCGGTTTTGGATAAATATAAAGTCAAGCTTTTTATTGGTGGCCCAGTAGGGACTAGTGCTAGCAGTTTTGAAGCTCTTTTGACAAGAATAGATAAAAAAAAGATAAAAGTTGTTAATCTTTATAGTAAAGAAAGGCTTAAGCTGGGAGATATCAGTCTAAAATCTTTATGGCCGGAAAAGCAATGGTTGGTGGGAAAAGTGGGCTTTTTGGGCGAAAGAAATGTTTTAGGACTCAAAACCGAAGAGCGAAATTTAAATGATTTTTCCTTGGTTTTTCTTTTACAATACAAAAACTCAGAGGTTTTGCTAATGGGTGACGCTGACAGTCGGGTTCAGGACGAAATAATGAGAATAAACAATTTAGAGCCAGTTGATATTTTAAAGTTTCCTCATCATGGTTCAAAGACTGGTGTTAGCGAAGAATTTTTAGCCAAAATTAAGCCCCAACAAGCGGTTATTTCCGTGGGCAAAAACTCGTATGGCCATCCGACCAAGGAAGCTTTGGATTTGCTTAAAAAATACAAAGTTAAGCTTAGAAGAACAGATTTAGAAGGAGAAATTAAGTACCTGTTTTAGGTTGGTAAACTCTTTTGTTCAAGTAATTTTCTAAGATTTTCTGGCTAGGCGGAAAGATTGGCTGGGGAAGCGCCTTAAGGTCAAACCACTGCCATTGGGTGATTTCATCCGGTTCCATTACCCGGGGCTGGCCTTTGAAGTCTTGGTATAAAAAGCCGATGGTAATGAAATGGGCGTCTTTTGCCCTATCGTTGGTTAAGCTAATGAATTTTAGCTTGTTTTTGTTGATTTTAATGCCCGTTTCCTCAAAGACCTCTCTGCTAGCGGCTTCTTCAAGGCTTTCGCCAAAATCAACTTTGCCGCCAGGCATGGTCCAAGTTCCCTCGCCATGAAGTTCACTGTCTGCTTTCCCGGGGTCAGCATGTCTTTGGCCTAAAAGGACTCGCTTGCCTTTTAAGACCATCACGCCAATACCGACTCCCGGTTTGTCCATAATTTTTATTATAACGCAATTAAAGACTTAATCTTGGTTTTCTATCTAAGGCCTCAATGTTTTTTACAAACTCTTTTCTTTGATACTTGTAGCTGGCAGCCACGCCAATCATGGCAGCATTATCACCGATTAATCGGGGAGCGCTCGGAAAATAAACTGGGATTTGTTTTTCTCGGCTAACTCTTCTTAAAAGCTTTCTTAAGTATTGGTTGGCCATCACACCCCCAGCACAAACTAAGATTTTTGGCTGATACATTTCGATAGCTTCTGAAGTCTTACGAACTAGTTGCTCAAAGCTAGCTTCTTGAAAAGAAGCAGCCAAATGAGTCAGGTTTTGGCCAAGTTCTTTTTCGGAGAGCTTTTCCACTAGATAAAGGAACTGGGTTTTAAGGCCAGAGTAAGAAAAATTCAAATTTTTCTTTTCTTTAAGAGGCGGATTTAAGGGATATTTGGGGAAATCTGGGGCTCGGCAATCGCTTGGCACAGAGCATAAGGGCTCTGCCAAAGCCTCGATTATTGGCCCACCCGGGTAGCCCAACTTTAAAATTCGGGCGGCTTTATCCAGAGCTTCGCCACAAGCATCATCTAAAGTTTCTCCTAATACTTGGTAAAAGCCATGATTTTTCATTAGCACCAGCTCAGTGTGGCCGCCAGAGACTAATAAAGCCAAAGCTGGGAAGGCCAGTTCTCTTTCTGGTTTACCATTTCGGTTTCGGGCTAAGGTAGAGTAAATATGGCCTTCCATATGGTTTATGGCAATAAGCGGTAGTCCATATTTTCTTGCTAGCTGTTTGGCTTTAGCAATGCCGACTTCCAAGGCAATTGCCAAGCCTGGGCCATCAGTAACCGCAATCGCCGAAAGGTTCTCAAAAGCTTTTCTAGCTCGTTTTAAGGCTTCTTGGACTACTGGATCAATTCTTTGTGAGTGCGCCCTTTTAGCTAGGGCAGGGTAAACGCCACCGTATTTTTTGTGAAGATTGACCTGGGAGGAAATAATGTTTGACAAAACCCGACGACCAGAGCTAACTGCCGCCGAGGTTTCATCGCAAGAAGTGTCAATAGCCAGAATTAAAGCATTCATGAGCTTGATTTTATCAGGAAAATAGAGTAATTTCTAACTTAAGATGCAAGAGGATGTATTTTGCAAGATTGTCAAAGGTCAGATTCCTGCTTATAAAATTTGGGAGGATGAAAACTATTTAGCTTTTCTGGATGTTAACCCCAAAAGCCAGGGCCACAGCTTAGTAATTCCCAAAGCCCATTATCGTTGGGTGTTTGAGGTGCCTGATTTTGGCGAGTATTTTGAAAAAGTAAAAGTAGTTGAACAAAAACTGCAAAAGGCTTTTGCCCCTGATTTTGTTGAGATTTGGGTTTTGGGAATTGATGTCTCTCATGCCCATGTCCACTTAATCCCTCATTATCAAAAAGCGCCAGCTAAAAAAGAGCTTGAGCAACTGGCCAAAGAAATTAAAGAAGCCCCCATTCTATAATTCTTTCGTTTTCGCTAACATGTTTAAATCTTATATTAATAATTTCTGCCTGTTTTTTAAATGCGGAAATCATTTCCGCAGTCAGTTTTTCAGGCCATTCAATTGCATAAATATTTCCGCAAATTATCATTCTCGGGAAATTAAGCTCTCTGAGCTCAAACTCGTCTTTTAGGCGGTAAAGGTCACAGTGGATGAATTTTACTGTTTTTTCATTGTTAACTTTTGATTCAGTTTGATAGTGACTTTTTATATCAGAATCTATCGGGATTTGACAGTCTTTCCTCTTAGGGGGAGATTGATACTCATTACAGATATTGAAGGTAGGAGAGGTAATTTTTTCTTCAATTTTGAGAAATTCACCCAAGCCTTTAGCGAAAATTGTCTTTCCTGTCCCTAATGGTCCTTCTAGCAGGAATATGATAGCTCTGCTAGGAATTTTTTTAATAAATTTTGCGGCTAAGAATTGGGCAAAGCGTTTTGTTTCCATTTCCGATTTTGAGAAGAAAGTATTTAAGGTTTTGGGTAAAAGGTCGCCAACTCTTAGTGTTTTTAGTTGTCCTGTAGTCGTATCGATAACGGTTGAGGGTCGATTTGGGGGTAGTCTTCCAGCATCAATCACTAAATTCAGCAAGTTTTTTTTCCTTTCGGAGAGCGATTTTCCGAATGCGGAAATCGAATAATGAGGTGGTCTGCTGGAGATGTTGGCCGAAGTGGCAGTAATTGGCCGACCAAATTCATTAACCAGCTTTAAAATCAGAGGATAGTTGGGAATCCTGATTCCTAAGGTGCTGTTTTCTGCTTCCAGTCGAGGATCAACTTGATGTTTGCTTTGAGCCACAATCGTAAAAGGCCCGGGCAAGAGGTTGTTGATGGCATTTTTTGCATTTTGATTGATTATGATATGCTTTCCAGCTATTTTTTTGTTGGCCACAAAAACCGAAATTGCTTGGCCTGGCTTTCTTTCTTTAAACTCAAGTAGCTTGGTAACTGCTTTTGGATTTTGAGCATCAACGAGCAAGCCATAAACTGTATCTGAAGGAAAGACTACTAAGCCGCCAGACTCTAGGACTGCTATGGTTTTGCTTATTGCTTCCTGGTGCTTGTTTGGTGTTAATTTTAGTATCTTCACAATGGTGTTTGTTTAGAAATTAGAAATTAAGAATTAGAAATTTTAGCCTATTTTACCACCTTTAGGCTTCGGGTTGAAATCGAAAATGATATACTATACTTAATGTCAAAACCAATAATTTCTTATCCTGATTTTGCTAAGCTAGATTTGCGAGTAGGGACGATTTTAGAGTCTGAGCCGGTTGAGGCGAGTAAAAAGCTGGTTAAATTTTTAATTGATTTAGGTCCAATAGGCCAGCGAACCATTTTAGCGGGAGTTAAAGACTATTTTGAACCAAGAGAGCTGGTGGGAACTCAGGTTTTGGTTTTGGCGAATCTAGAGCCCAAGAAAATGATGGGTTTAGAAAGCCAAGGGATGATTCTGATGGGAGATGTTGATGGTAGGCCGGTTCTATTAATTCCTCAAAACAAGGTTCCGGTGGGGACAGGAGTAGAATAAATGAGACTTAAAGTTGACCCCCAAATCTTTAAAAAGTTCCCTGGAGTAAGAATTGCTGTTCTGAAGCTACAAGGGATTGATAATAGCAAAAGCCAAGATAAAATTGCGATGCTTTTGCGGGAAGAGGAAAAGCGACAGAACCGGCTTCTTCAGACGGTTGAGTTCGGCGTTTTTCCCGAAACTGCCAGTTGGCGGGCAGTTTATGAAGCCTTTGGTTCGAAACCTAGCGATTTTCGCTCTTCAGTAGAAGCACTTTTACGACGAGTTAAGGCTAGCAAGCCTTTACCCTCTATAAATCCTTTGGTTGATTTATATAATTATATTTCTATACGGTTTTATCTACCAGCTGGAGCAGAGGATCTGGATAAAGTAGTTGGTGATATTGAACTGACTTTTGCCAAGGGGAATGAAAAAGGCAGATATATTGGTAGTGAAAGAGAGGAAAGTTGTTATCCCGGAGAAGTAATTTATAAAGACGCTCAAGGATTTATTTGCCGCCGCTGGAACTGGCGGGAAGGAGAACGGACTAAGATTGAAAGGAAGACCAAGAATGCTATTTTGGTTCTGGAGGCACTGCCAGCAGTAACGGAGGAGAAACTTAGAAAAGCTCTTGAACAAACCGAAAATTTGGTGAAAGGATTTCTCGGAGGAAAAATTAAAAGCAAAATTTTGATGCTAAAGGAGCCTATTTTAGAGTTATAATAGCTTTATGTTTGCTGAAGAAATAAAAAAGAGCCTAGAGACAGTTTTAAAAAAACTAGAGATAAAAGCTGAAGTCAAGCTGGAGCATCCGGCCGAGCTGATGCATGGAGATTATGCTACCAGTGTTGCTTTAGTAGCTGCTAAGAGCTTGAGTAAAAAGCCAAGGGATTTGGCAGAAGAGATTGTTGAGGCTTGGCAGGAAATGGGCTGGCCAAAGTCGGTTGAGAAAGTGGAAGTTGCTGGACCGGGTTTTATCAATATATGGCTTAAAATCGAGGCTCTTAGCACAGAGACTCAAAGAGTGCTAAGACAAGCTAACAAATATGGCTCTTCGAACCTTTTAAAAGGAAAAAAGATTTTGCTGGAGCATACCAGTCCCAATCCTCAAACTACGATTATGCTCGGCCATTTACGCAACAACTTTTTAGGGATGTCAATGGACCAAATTCTCTCTTTTTCTGGAGCTAAAGTAACTTTAGATGAGATTGTTAATGACCGGGGAGTTCATATTTCCCGGGCCATCTGGGGCTATCTAGTTTTTGCTCAAAAAAGGACTTTGGCCAAAAAAGAAATTGAGGATTTTAAAGAGGTTGAAGAAGAGAAAATAGAGGAGACTAGTCGGAAAGCAGACTGGAAAAAGCTGTTGCAGGAGTGGAGGGGAAACAAAAAGGGATGGTGGCAGCCAGAAGAGTTGGCTTTAAAACCTGATCATGCTAATTTGGTTTGGTATGTTTTGGGTTCTCGAGCTTATGGGGCCTCGGCTGAAGTTAAAAAACAGGTAGAAGAAATTTTGATTGCCTGGGAAAAAGAAGAAAAAGCAGTTCGGGAGCTTTGGCGCCAGCTGCTGGATTGGGTGGAAGAAGGCTATCGCCAGACTTATGAGCGGATTGGTAGCCGTCATGATTGGGTCTGGTATGAATCTGACCATTGGCAAGAAGGGAAGGAAATTGTTAAAGAAGGCTTGAAAAAAGGCGTTTTTAGGAAAAGTAAAGGAGCGATTGTTAGTAGCCTGGAGAGATTGGGTTTGCCAGATACCGTAATCGTCAAAAGTGACGGCACTAGTCTATATATCACTCAAGATTTGGCCTTAACCCGGCGAAAAAAGGAAAAATTTCCTTCAGACTTATACATTTGGGATATTGGCGCCGAACAAACACTCTATTTTAAGCAGCTTTTTGCCATTGTTGACCAACTGAGAATTATTGATAAAAATAAACTTTTGCATTTTTCTTATGCTCTTATTAACTTCAAAGGCGGTGGAAAAATGGCCACCAGACGAGGCGATGTGGTTAAAGCTGATGAAATACTTGACGAGTTGCAGTCTCGGGCTTTAAAAATCATTAAAGCGGCCAAAAGGGGTTTGGCTGATCAACTGGGAAAGAAAGAGATAGAAGGAATTACTGAGAAAGTCGCCTTAGGAGCAATCAAATACAGTCTTTTGAAATATGCCCGGGGAACGACTATCTTTTTTGATTTTAATGAAAGCCTGGCCCTCCAAGGCAACAGCGGCCCTTATTTGCAATATACTTATGCGCGCACGCAGAGCGTGCTGCTCAAAGCTCAAAGCTCAAAGCTCAAAGCTCAAAAGCTTGAAGGATTAAATTTATCTTTAGAAGAAAAGGTTTTGCTAAGAACAATTTATCGGTTTCCGGAAGTGATTTGCGAGGCGGCAGAGAGTTTTTCTCCTAACTTGCTTTGCAATTTTCTTTTTGACTTAGCCCAAAAGTTCAATTTGTTCTATGATAGGCGCAAAATCATTGGTAGTAGCACTCAAGAATTTAGATTGCTAATGACTGCTTCAGTTGGCCAAGTCTTGAAAAATGGCCTGACTCTTTTGGGAATTGAGCCGTTGGCAAGAATGTAGCTTTAAAAATGTTAAAGAAAGTTTTTTGGACGATACTGGCCGCTCTGCTCGTTTTTTTGGCCAAAGGGGAGACGGCTTTTGCCAAAGACTATTCGATAAAATCAGCGGATTTTGTCGTCCAGCTGAACCAGGACGGTTCTGCTCAAGTAATTGAAACCAGAACTTATCGATTTGACGGTTCTTTTTCCTGGATTGACGAATGGATTAATCTAGTCCCAAACGATATCAAGAGCGGGGGAAGGAGAGAGCCTTATAGAATAAGCAACTTTGAACTTTGGGAGGCTGGACAAAAATATATTGAGTCAAATTCTTCCTCAGCCGGCAATTTCCAATTCACTCTGGATAATAAAAAATTATATTTTAAGGCTTATTATCGAGCCAACTTCGAGAGCAAAACTTTTACCCTAAAGTATCGGATTGAAAATGCCCTTACCAATCATGAGGATATTGCCGAGTTTTATTGGCAGTTAATTGGTGATGAATGGGTTAAACCGACCGAAAAAGTAACGGCCAAGATTTTTCTGCCCGGAGCCCAACCGGATAATCAGATTTGGGCTTTTGGTCACGGTCCCTTAAATGGCAAAATCAGCATTGTTAGCAATCGGGAAATTAATTTTTCTGCCGATAATTTAGCGGCAAAGAAGTTTTTTGAAATCAGGGTACTCTTTCCTAAAAACCCGGCTTTTACAATGGCGGGTAAAGGGGGCTCGAGTTTAAATAAAATCTTAACAGAAGAAAAAGGTTATGCTAATAAAGCCAGAGTTAGTAATCAGTGGCGTCAAGCACTTTTTGGGCTGCCTTTTTTGATTATTTTGGCTTCCCTGGCTATTTTGGTTTCTGGTTTTGTTAAGTGGCTGGCTGTGGGTAAGGATAATCCTTTGCCGGCGATAAACCTTTCCGGCAAGCTCCATGAGCCACCTTCGGACTTGGAGCCAGCTTTGGTAGATGCCCTGGTGAACAATCGCTTTAAGGCGACAAAAAACTCCATTGTTGCCACCATTCTTGAACTTTGCCGTCGGAAGGTGCTGAGAATTGAAATGGAAAAGAAACGGCCTTTTTTGGGAATTTTCCCTCGGGAGCCAGAAGGCTATTTGCATTTGGACAGAGAAAAACTTGACCAAGAAAAATTAAATTATTACGAAAGCAAGTTGTTAAGATATCTTTTTGTCTTTGAGCCAGCAGAGCAAGAAAACAACACTTTTAAGGCCGATTGGCGGGTGATTAGCTTTTCCGAAATAAAAAGCTTCCCTAAAAAATTCCCCCAGGCAACCCAAGAGTTTTGGAAAGACTGGCAGAGAGAAGCGATGGAGGATTTGAGAAAAAGAGGGCTGCTTTCTTTAGAATCTCATCAAGAGCATCATCGGTTAGTCAAAAGAGGAGTGGCAATTTTTTTACTGGGAGGGTTTTCTTTTCTAGGAGCTTATCTTACGACTACAATTGATTCTCGGCTGCCGGCGATTTATTTGGCCGGCTTTATTTTCTCTCTCCTTTGTGGAATATTTTTCTTTATCCTAGTTTCATATATTGAGAAAAAGACCCATTTGGGGGATTTGGAGCTGGCTTCTTGGCTAGCTTTTAAGCGCTATTTGAAAGATTATTCGGTGACTAAAAACTATCCTTTGGATTCAGTTATCTTATGGGAGAAGTACTTGGTTTACGGAGCGGCTTTGGGAGTTTCCCTTAAGGCACTTTCCCAGTTACCGATAAGCTTTTCTGCGGCCCAGGCCACTAGTTCTGGCTTATACTTTGGTAGCGCTGCTTTTGGCAGAGGAGGTTTGAGCTCTTTCGACGGGCTTTCTTCGAGTGTTTCTTCACTGGCTTCATCCTTTTCTTCTTTTGGTGCCCACGGCGTTGGTTCCAGCGGCGGCTTTTCCGGTGGCGGCGGTGGTGGGGGTGGTGGGGGTGGAGGCGGGGCCGGTTAGCCCTAAAGAGCTGGAAGTTTAAGGCCTGGAGTGATAAAATTAGCTCTATGCTTTCTGACTATACTCGTTTTGAACTGCCTAACAGTTTGAGAGTAATTAATGTGCCTTTGCCAGGGATTTCTTCGGCAACGGTTTTGGTTTTGGTTGGCGCCGGCAGTCGTTACGAGCAAGAAAACAAGGCCGGTCTTTCTCATTTTTTGGAGCATATGATTTTTAAAGGGACCAAAAAGCGACCAACCACTTTTGACATTTCCTCGGCGGTTGACTCGGTTGGGGGAGAGAATAATGCCTTTACTGGCAAAAACTACACTGGCTATTATATCAAGGTAAACAGTGAACATCTGCCCTTAGCTTTTGATGTTTTAAGCGATACTTTACAAAATTCTTTGTTTTTAAAAGAAGAGATTGAACGTGAGCGGGGAGCGATTATTGAAGAAATTAACATGTATGAAGACACGCCAATGTATAAAATTGATGATGTTTTTTATCAGTTGATGTTTGATGGCTCGCCTTTGGGTTGGTTAACGACGGGAACCAAAAAAACGGTTGCTGCTATTCAGCGCCAAGACTTTTTGGATTATGGTAAACGCTTTTACCAGGGAAGCGATATGGTTTTGGTGGTGGCTGGCAATACTAAGCTAAAGGAAATTAAAGCCTTAGCAGAGAAGTTTTTTGGCCCTTTTGCTCGAGGTAAAAAAGAGGAATTTGTCCCCTTTGAGGAGGAACAAAAAAAACCGCGGGTAAAAGTAGAGTTTAAAAAGACTGACCAGGCTCATTTGTATTTAGGTTTTCCCGCTTTTACTTTTTTTGATCCGGATAAAGAAGCCTTGGATGTTTTAAGCGCGATTTTGGGTGGCGGCATGAGCAGCCGGCTTTTTATTCAAGTCCGCGAAAGAAGAGGTTTGGCTTACTATGTGACAGCGACGACTGACTATTACAGTGATACGGGTTTGGTAGCCGCCAGAGCCGGCTTGAACTTAAACAAAATTGATGAAGCCATAAAAGTGATTTTGGAGGAATTTGGAAAGCTGAAGAATAAAGATGTCAGCAAAAAAGAGTTGGACAAAGCCAAGGAGTTTATTAAAGGCCGAACCACTTTAAGTTTAGAAAACAGCCGTGCAACCGCTGGTTGGTATGCCGAGAGAGAACTTTTGAAAGGAAGAGTAGAAACCCCAAGTGAGGCTTTTGCCAAGATTGATAAAGTGACCCTTGATGACGTTCAGAAAGTAGCCGAGCGGCTTTTTAAGCCCGAGAAGCGCAATTTAGCCATTATTGGTCCTTTTGAAGATAAAGAGAAATTTTTGCCCTTGCTGGAGGGCTAAAATATGGATTTAACTTTTAAGAAAAAATTTGGTTTTGAAGTCTGGAACAAAAGCCGGATTAATAAAGCCTTTAAGTTTGCCGAAGACTACAAAAGCTTTATCTCCGAGAACAAAACCGAGCGCGAGGTAGTCGAGTGGGTGCTAAAGCAAGCAGAAAAAGCTGGTTTTGCTTCCTTTGAGGGTATTGGACCAAGTCCAAAAAAAGCCAGAGAGAAAGCCAAAAAGGTCTATGGAGTTAATCGCGGCAAAAGTGTTATTTTAGGCGTTTTTGGGAAAAGGCCGATGAGCCAGGGGATTAAGATGATTTTGGCTCATGTTGACTCTCCCCGGATTGATTTAAAGCTTAAGCCTTTATATGAAGAAGAGAAACTCGCTTGGTTAAAAACCCAGTATTACGGCGGAATTAAAAAATACCAATGGCCAGCTCTGCCTTTGGCAATCCACGGGTTGGTGGTATTAGCTAGCGGCAAGCAAGTTTCAGTGCTAATGGGAGAAAAGCCCCAGGAACCGGTTTTGACGATTACTGATTTGTTGCCCCATCTATCCAAAAAACAGTTGGAGAAAAAGCTGGAGGAGGCGGTTGAGGGAGAGGAGATGAATGTCATAATCGGTTCTGAACCGATTATGAGCTCAAAACTCAATCCGCCAGTTGGCGGACAAAACTCAAAACAGGACGAAAAAAACACGGTAAAGATGGGGACTCTTGAGTTGTTGAATAAAAAATACGGAATTGTGGAAGAGGATTTGGTCAGTGCGGACTTGGAGATTGTACCCGCCGGTCCAGCTCGAGATTTGGGCTTTGATGCCTCGATGGTTGGCGGCTATGGCCAGGACGACCGGATTTGCGCCTTTAGCGCATTTAAGGCTCTACAAGCAATCAATGAGCCAGAAAGTTCTATTGTGATAGTGTTTGTTGATAAAGAAGAAACTGGGAGTGAGTCTAATACTGGGGCTCTATCCAATTTTATTCCTGATTTTATTTCTGAGATGCTTTATTTGGAGACTGGCACCCATAATGAAAATTTGCTCAGGGACTGTCTTTCGCAAACCAAGGCTTTGTCTGCTGATGTGACGGTCGCTTTTGACCCTGATTATAAAGATGTTTTTGACTCCAAAAATACAGCCCGGCTGGGAGCGGGAATCGTTTTGGAGAAATACACCGGCAGAAAGGGCAAGTCAGGGACGAGCGAAGCTTCGGCCGAGTATTTGGCAGAAATAAGAAAGATTTTTAATCAGAATAATATTTTGTGGCAAACAGGCGGATTAGGGAAAGTGGACTTGGGCGGTGGGGGAACAATTGCTATGTTTTTGGCTCGCTATAATATGGATGTGGTTGATGCCGGGCCACCGATACTCTCAATGCATTCTCCTTTTGAAATCAGCTCAAAAATAGACCTTTACGCCTGCTTTGAGGCTTACAAGGCTTTTTTAAGCGTTTAAATCTTCCGTAGGCCCTTAATTGTTTATGAAATTTATTTTTAAAAGTGCATGTATGGCAAGTAATACATTTAGTTCTTGACATGCATGTTAAAAACCTTCTAGACTGAATATAAGCCCCTTAGGGGTTTGACCTATGTGGAAGGGAGAAAGAGTTGAGGCCAATTGAGAGCAAGCTCCGCCGCTTAAGCCGCAACCAGCTGCGGGCATTGGCAATATTAAGCCGCAGTAAGAGCGGTTTGGTTTCTTCTTCGCCGGCAGGCGAGAGCATGGGGATAACCGGAAAAGCTTTGGGAGGGCTTTTTTCTTCACTGGCGAGACAAAAAATCAACAACCAGCCGCTTTTGATTCCCTGCGGTCAAGGTGAAATTGGCCGGGGATTGCGTTGGAAGTTGAATTTAAAAATTGTTTCTCTAAGCGAGTTAAAGGAGATAGTCGATGAGCTTTTAAGCTCATGGGAATAAAATGAAGTCGCCTAGAAAAATATTGTCATTTATTTTGAGCTTAAACCTGGTGATGTCGCCGCTGACTCCAGTCTTGCCAGTTTTAGGCCAGGAGCTTTTGATTCCGGGAATGGAAGGAACCGAAGTGGTTGCCGGTGAGCCGATTGTCCAGATATCAGACTTGGGGCTCAGGCCCAGTTTGGCTAGAAAAGATTTTAAGGCCGGTCAGCTAATAGAAATCATGATTGGAGAATATCAGTCGGCGGAGCTGGCAGTTGAAGTTTTTGACCGCCAGGGGAAAAAGATAGAGGCAACGGTTGAAGAAGATTTGGGTAAATTAACAGTCAAACTGCCTGAAGGGTCAGCGCCGGGAAAATACCGGCTTGAAGTTTCCATTGATGGGGAAATTTTGTTAAACCAGGACTTTAGTTGGGGAGTTTTGGCCATCAATACCAACAAATCAATTTATTTGCCGGGCGACCAGACAGAATTTTCGTTGGCGGTTTTAGACGAGAGGGGGACGATGGTCTGTGATGCCGATTTGGAATTAAAAATAATCAAACCCGATAGTACTGAAGAAATTCTTTCGACTGAAAACGGGAAGATTCTGGTTAATCCGGAGTGCCAGCAACATGGATATACACAAAATCCTGATTACGAAGCATTCTTTTACCCAGAGGATTTGGGTGAATACGGCCTTGAGCTGACCGCAAAGACCAAAAATGGGACGCACACAATTGAAGATTCTTTTGCAGTCCGCAAAGAGGTTTTGTTTGATGTTGAAAGGAAGGGCCCAACAAGAATTTTCCCGCCGGAGCAATATCCTGTGAGATTTAATTTACAAGCCTATGAAGATTTTGAAGGAATAGTCGAAGAAATTGTTCCCGCAGGGTTTGAGATTATGCCGACGGAAGAGGTTCTCTCATATGAGAAAGTAGAGGTAAAAGATGACTCACAAATAATCTCCTGGGAATTATCATTCAAAAAGGGAGAAGAGGTCAGTTTTGGCTATCGCTTTGATGCACCTGATATTTCACCCCAGTTTTATTTATTAGGACCACTTAGATTTAAATCCGAAATCCGAAGCACGAAATACGAAACTGTTTTTGAAGAGCAAAGACAGTGGCAAGTAGCAGTGGATGACCAAAATGACGTTATTTTGCTTTGGGATACGGCTAACGATCCAATTCCAGACGGCTGGGCCTGTATCTCCTGCGCCAGTACCGACCCAATGTATGCTGTCTTTCCTCGGGCCGCCAACACTTATGGAGGGGCGACGGCCGGTTATGATTCCCATAACGGGACCCAGCACAGCTTTGCCTTTTCCAGCCAAACTGATGCCGCTGTCGGAACTGCAAAAGGAGAAACGGGAGGAATTAGAGTCATTAGCCAGTCCCATGCTCATACCTGGACAGACGGGCTGGTAATCGGCAGCGGGGATTTGCGGCCTCCTTTTAAGAACCTGGAAATGATTAAAGCCAGCAATCCTTCGGTAATTCCGCCAAACGTGATTGGTATTTTTGATACTACCAGTTTGCCTTCGGACTGGACCCGTTATTCAGCATTGGACGGTCTTTATTTGAGGGCAAATGGGGATAACTTGACCGGAGGGACCCAAGCCCATTCCCATTCAGTGTCTGTCACCTCCAGCACTTATAGTTCTGATTTAACCGATACCGGGAAGAATGGAGAGTGCGCCAATAACCATAGCCATACCATTTCCGGGTCGACCAGCTCAGTTAACAACCAGCCGCCTTATGTTAATGTCGTTTTTGCCTATAATTCTTCCGGGGACAATACCACTCTGCCAGTCGGCTTGCTGGCCTTTTTTGACAACAGCAGTCTGCCTTCGGGTTGGGAGCAGGTATCCGATACCGACCCTTATGTTAACCGGTTTTTGGTCGGAGCGTCTTCAGGTATCGGTAATACCGGCGGTTCGGCTGCAGATCATAACCATGGCGGTTCGGTCACCATCCAATCTGCCTCCGGTGGACCAAATGTGGCTAATATGGGAAATAGCGGAACTTATACTTCGGCCATTGCCAACCATACCCATAATGTTACTTATACTATTGGCTCAGCTGGTTCTCTGCCGGCTTACCGGGATATAATTTTAGCCAAATACAGTCCGACAACGATTACCGTTTCCGGCAATATTTACACTAATGAAACCGGCTCAGCCTATGATTGCTCCGGCGGAAACAGCAAAACCGTCCGGGTAAAAATAAACGGGCTGGGCGTCGGCTATACCGGTATTTGTTCCGATAATCAAGGTTCCTACAGCGTTAGCAATGTTATTGTTGGCGGTTCAGATGTGGTGACGGTTTATATTGACGGCGGGTCAATTTATGCAACGACGGTAACGAAAGCGGCAAATCCTCCGCTTGATATCAGCAGTTTACCTCTTTACCAGAACCGGATATATCTGACTCATCTAGATAACGGCCCGATAACCAATACCAATCTTGATAAGTATGACGGGGGTAATGATGCAGATATCAAATTTACGGTTACCAGCGGAGTTTTGACGGTTAGCGCCGGCAATAAGCTAGTGATAGCCTCAGACAAGACCTATACTCCCGGTGGCAATATTATCGCTCCTTCTTTAGGTATCGGTGGGACCTTTAATGCCGGGTCGAACACGGTTAATATAGCCGGATCAGGAACCAGTACTACCTGTACTGCGGACCCGGGAACGGTTATGCCTCTTTGCAATAATGGGACTTTTAATAAAGGAACGTCAACTGTTAGTTTTACTTCTGACATGTCAACTACCATTTCTGCCTTAAATTTTTATAATCTTGAGGTAAAACCAGGGGGATCTAATCCGCATACCTTTGGAGAAGGTACTGTGGCTGTTGTTAATGATTTATCCATGGGGGGAAGAACATTATGGTGGGGTCAGAATTATCAGTATCGTCGGACCCTGACAATTTCTGCTGCCGTTGGTAACGGAATTTCTGCCGGATATTCGGTTAAATATACCGCTTCCGGAGATACTGCTTCCCAAATTTACAATGCCTCCCTTTCTAACGGTAACGACTTTAGAGTGGTTTATTATAGCGATGGAATTTGGACAGAGCTTAACCGTGATTTAGTGACATTCTCTTCAGACAGTGTCGAGGTTTGGTTTAAAACCCAGGCCGTAATTTCTGGAGGCAACGACGATACTAACTATTACCTTTTTTATGGTAATTCTGGAGCCGGTACCCCCCCGACTGGCAAAGCTGAAGTCTATAGTGTTTATGATGATTTTAATGAAACTAAAGATGCTGCCTGGTCCTGGGTAAGAGAGGACCCAAATTACTGGTCTTTGTCGGCTCGGCCTGGTTATATGAGGATTATCACCCAGAATGATCAGGAGCTATATTCAAGTACGGCCGAAAATATTCTTACTCGGCCAGCGGATGGTGCTTATGAGCTAACCACTAAAGTTGATTATAGTCCGACTGGTAATTATCAGCGGGCCGCCCTCTTAAACTATCAGAATGATACAAATTATATTGGAACATATCGGGGGTATCGAGGAGATCAAAGTCCCAACCAACAGGCTTGGGCAGTCAACATCGATAATGCCGATCTTTCAGAGGTTTGGTCGGGCCAGACGGCTACGACTACTTATCTCAAGGTGACTAAAATTGGGAGTACCTTTACCATATTTCATTCTGCAAATGGGACTTCCTGGACCCAAGTTCAGTCTTGGGCATACGTTGGTTCTGGGGGAACTAATTATTACGCCATTGGCGGTTTTAATGGAGGCAGTATTTATCCTGGAGAAATAAATGCTGATTTTGATTATGTTAAGGCACGTTATCTTGTTTCAACCGAACCGACAGTAAGTGCCTCTGACTATTCTGACTATGATATTAGTGATACACCAACAACGGTTAATGCCTCAATCAACTCAACTATTTTGGACGTTGATGGAAATCTAACCATTAAAGAGAATAATACTTTCATTGCCAACTCCAGTAATTCTTTTACCATTGCCGGCAATTTTACTAATAACGGTACCTTTACTGCTAATTCGGGCACGGTCACCTTTGATGCTGGAATTACTGGGGAAACCATTACCACCAATGGTTCTGCTTTTAACAATTTGGAGTTTGATAATTCCGATGGTGGATGGACGTTCCAGGATGCGACTGTAGTTGATGATACCCTGACAGTTACCAATGGTACTCTGGATGTTAGTTCCCAGACTTTGACCCTTAAAGGGACAGGAACTCCGTTAGTGATTAACGGCGTTTTTATGCCTTCCACTTCAACTATTAAATTTACTGGTCAGGGAGCGACGAATATCAATGGGATAACCTTTAATCATTTAGAGCTTTCTCCTGGCGGGGGTAGTCCGACCTATACTTTAGGAACCGGGGTCGGCCAGACAGTGGGAGCGAATAATTTAACTATTGGTAACGGAACCAATGCGGTCGCGGTGAGCACGACCACTAACAATCCGGACGTAGAAATTACCGGTGATTTGATAGTTAATACTAGCGGCACTTTATCAGGAACCGGAACCGGGACAATTATGGTTAATGGTAATGCTAAAGGCGGAGGAACAATTAACCTGACCGGAGGCACCTTTGACCATCGAGCAACCGCCAGTGTCGGTATCGGCACCACCACCGGCAGCAACAACTGGACCTTTAATGATCTAATTTTTTCAAACTCAACACCCAATGTAACCAGATCGACTGGCCCGGTATTAGTGGAGGACAATGCTTCAGATACTTTTCAACCAGAAGGAAGACACATTGTTCAGACATCTGCCGGCGTTCTTTATGTTATTACTTGTTCTTCTGGCGGGAAAACTGTAGTTAAAAAGTCCACTGATGGGTCATCTTGGGCAGAGCAAGATTCAGGTAGTTCGAGAGATTGTTATTTCAATATGCCGATTGGAGTGGCAATTGATTCCTCTGACACCCTTCATCTTATTTATCCCTTTGATAGTATGTCATCGGAAAAAGAATATTTTACTTTCAGTACCGCGACTGACAGTTATGGAATTGGGGAAACGGTTGAACTTAATGGTAGGCCGACGATTGCGATAGATGATAACAATGTTCCTCATATTGCCGGAAGTACTTCTTCGGCTGTTGTATATAACAACCGCGTTGGTGGCAGCTGGAAAGGGTCTGCAATTACGATAGAGGCTGTTAATGCGAACGGAGGAGTGGTCGCAATCGATGAAAGCAATAATCCGGTAATCGTTTACGAGAATTCGACTGATGATGACTTGACGATTGCCGGTTCCAGCACTAATAACCCTACTCAAGCTTCTGATTTTACAGTCCATGATGTTGATACGGAGATACTGGATGCGATAGGAGCTTATTATCCTTCGGTGGGAATAGCCTCCGACGGCGATACCTGGCTGGGGTATATTGATTCTTCTTCTGTTCCGGTTTTGGCTCATCACGATGTCGCCAGTGGCTGGGACAGCGGCTGGACAATTGGAATTGGGAATACCGCCAATCAGGGTAATTATCCGAGTATTGCCGTGGTGGAAAGCACTGTTTTTATGCTTTATCAAGATGATAGTACCGATAGCAAAGTCGTATATAATGCCTATGATATTGACGCCGAAACCTGGGCTGGAGAAATGGTTTTAGAGACTCCTGGGACCGGCGTTGATTACCAAGCTCCAAGTTTACGTTATAGCTCTAATAATTTCCATAATTCTGAATATCTGGACTATTTGTTTTTCGATGATACTAATAATGATATTTACTGGAATGTTTTAGATTCTGGGGCAAGTCAGGACAGGTCGGTGACGATTACTGCCAACAGCGGGGGATTAGGCAATATCAGTGTCGGGGGGACAATGACGGTTAGTCAAAGCAGCGATTCTTTCGTGACCACCTTAGATCTGGAAACCAATGACCGGGATTTTGACATTAACGGAGATGTGGCCATCGGCGACAGCGGGGTGATGTCCGCTTCTTCAACCAGCAACTTTACTATTTCCGGCAACTTTACCAATAACGGCACCTTTGCCGCCAATTCGGGGACAGTTACTTTTGATGACAATACCCGAACTTCCAATATTTGGTACGGGGGAGTCGGTTCGACCCAGCCTTTTTATAACCTTTTTGTGACGACGGCTGGCAAACAGATGAAGTTTGACGAAACGGAAATGACCGGAGTGGGGGGAAGCTTTTATATACAAGGAACAAATTGCAGTGACGGCCGGGTCTTTCTAGATTCGACTACCGACGGCGATCAATGGGATATTAAGGTTACCGGGACGGCGGATGTTGATTATGCCGATGTTGAGGATTCAAATGCAATTGTGGCTTTGACGGCCAATAATTCAACTAAGGATAATGAGGGCAATACCAATTGGACTATTTATGCTGGTGCTTGTGGAGGGGCAAACCAGAACCCTAATAACCCTTCAAACCTAGGGCAACTAAAAACTGATAATTCGATTATTACGGCTGGGACCTGGGTTAATGTGGACTCAGTCAAGGTGGGGGCGACGGTCAGCGATCCGGACAGTTCGGATACCTTGTATTTATGTTATGAGAAAGACTTTATTGGGACGGCTTTTTCCGATACCGAAGACGCTTGTTCCGGAGGAACAGCTTATTCCGGTAGTCCGCTTAGCCTCTCGGTCACTATTTCCGGACTTTCCGAGGAAGGGTATCACTGGCAGGTAAGGGTTAAGGATGCGGCTAACGCTTATTCTTCCTGGGTCGCTTTTGGCGACGGGGTGACCCAGGACTTTGGGGTTGACACCAGCCCGCCGACTGGAGGGACGGTTTATGACGGTTCGGAGGAGGGGGTGGATAAGGACTTTAACGACGGCTCGCTTTCGGAGCTGTCGGCCAATTGGAGTGGCTTTGATGCACAAGTTTCAGGATTGAGCTATTATGAATATTCAATTGGGACCACTGCCGGAACCACTGATGTTAAGGTCTGGACCAATATTGGCACCGGTAATTCGGCTTCGGCCACCGGTTTGTCTTTGCAGACCTCAAATATCTATTTCTTCAATGTCCGGATAACCGATTTGGCCGGCAATACTGCCGCTGTCTATTCCGACGGGGTTCAGATTGCTCCGACCCTGAGCTTCAGTGTTAGTCCGGCGGTGCAAACCTTTAGTAATCTGGGAGTCGGTAATAGCTACACTGATACAAAAAATACCACTTTGACTACCTCGACCAATGCTTACGGCGGCTATCTTATTTGGGCCTATTTGTCAAGCTTGCTGACCTCGGCCGCCAATCCGGATGATACGGTACCGCTTTTTGACGGGGGAAGTTATGAGTCGCCGGCCAGCTGGGGGGCGGGAAACGTCGGCTTTGGCTACACTTCGTCGGATACCACTATCCAGGGATCGGATAAATTCGGGGGAGGAACCCTTTACGCTCCTTATTCTTTAGTCGGAGCAGGGGACATTATTGCCGATCACACGGACAGTGTTTCCGGCAGTCCAATTAACAATGAAGAGTTTGCGATTACCAGCAAGATCAAGGTCGGGGAAACTCAGGCCGCCTCGACCTATGCGACGACTATCATCTATACGGCAACGGCGTTATACTAGGGGGGAAAATGAAAAAGATTTTTATTCTTTACCTTTTTCTTTTCTGGCTTTTTGGGGGGTTTCCGGACTTTGCCCAGGCCCAAGAGCTTCCTCCTCAATCTGCTCTCGGTGTCAGCCCGGCGATTGTTGAAGAGGTTTTGACTCCGGGTGAAGCCAAAGAAATAAGCATAAAAATTTTTAACATTACTAATTTTCCTCTGCCGGTTAAAGGCTTTAGCCGGGAATTTTTAGTTCGAGAGGAAGTAATGGGAGAGGTGGGGGAGATTTTTAACGCTTCTTCCTGGATTACTTTAGAGCCGGCGGATTTAATTTTGCAGCCCCAGGAGGTCCGGGAGATAAAGATTATTATTAATCCGTCTAAAGCGGCCGAACCGGGCGGGCACTACGCGACCATTTTCTTCCAGCCCTTACTCCCTCAGGAGGCAATTTCTGCCCGAACGGCTTACAATCTTTCCCGGGTAGGGGTTTTAGGCTTTTTTATTGTCAGGGGGGAAATGGTGGAGAAGGCAGTGATTAAAGATTTTTCTGTCCAGAAATTTCAACAATTTGGGCCAATTGAATTTAAACTAAGCTTAGAAAACCAGGGGAATTTGCACCTTTTGCCCCAAGGGAGGGTTAGGATTTATGACTGGCGGGGGAGGGAGAAGGCGAATTTGAGCCTTAAGCCGGCCACGGTTTTGCCCCAAACTATCCGGGAGTTTCAGTTTTCCTGGCCCGAAAGAATTCTTTTCGGTAAATTTAAAGCCCAGGCGGAAGTTTTTTACGGCAGTGAGAAAAAAGACATTAAAAGTGAGATTTTTAGTTTTTGGATCATACCGTTTGTGCCCATTTTGAGCGGTTTTGTTATCTTGACAATATTGTTATTTTTTATCACAATGGCAAGAAAGAGGTTTTCTTTAGCTGTTAAAGTTTTGCTGGGAAAAACTCAGATAGAATGATGAGCAAACTTTCAAAGTTAGTCCTTCCTGCTTTATTTCTGTTAACAATCGGTTTGTTTGGGGCCAAGATTATTAAAGAGGCCAGAGCGGCTCCTTTGGGTGGAGGAACCATTACTTTAAGCGATTCCCGGCCCAGTACCGCCGGAGTTGGTTACACCGCTTCGTTTGATAATGTAACTACCACTTCGACCGTCAAGTGTGTCAAGTTAGTTTTTGGGACGGCAGTTGGTAACACTGCTCCGCCGACCGGGATTGGGACGACGGGAGTTGCTGTCGCAGCCAGCTCTAACTTTGTTACCGGGATAAGCGGTTGGACTCTTGATGACAATACTAACGGAGTGGTGAAGATTTATGATGCTACTGGCGGGACACCAAGCTCCTCGACTGACAGATTGGTCAATCTTGACGGGGTTTATAACGGTTCTACGGCTGACACCAGCTATGTTTTGCTTCTTTATAGCTATGGGAACCAGGACTGTGAATCAAGCTTAGTTGACAGCGGGACAGCCTCCTTTATCTGGACTACCGGCCAGTCAGTTTCGATGACGGTTGACCCTTCGCTTAGCTTTGCTTTGTCTTCGGTAGCCGTTGGTCAGAGTGTTAATGGAGCGGCGGTGTCGGCTGCTACTACCACCTCGACGATTCCCCTGGGGACGGTCACTTCTTCTGCCAACGCGGTAGCGGCCCATACTCTAACTGTCAGCACTAACGCTTCCGGTGGTTATACTGTTTATACTCATTTTTCCCAAACTTTAACCAACGGCTCCAGTGACACGATTACCGATCATACCGGGACTAATGATTCTCCAACTTCCTTCCCGGTGGCGGGAAATGAAGCTTTTGGTTATACCACCGAAGATACCTCTCTTAATGTTACCGGTGACGGGGCCGACAGATTTGGTGCTAATGAATATGCCGGTTTTGCTACTTCTAATGAAGAAGTTGCCTATAGTGGCGGCCCGGTTTCCAACGAGGCGACTAAAGTTGGTTATCAGGTGGGAATTGCTGGTAATACCGAAGCAGGTACTTATACGACAACCGTTATCTATACTGCTACCCCAACGTATTAATCTGGTTTAATGTGGTAGAATACAAGGCAATTATTTCAATTGTTAAAAATGAGACTTAAAAGATGCTTCTTTTTGCTTCTGCCTGTTCTTTTTTTACTGATTAATGCTTCGAAAGTTAGGGCCTTGGATTATGCTGGATTGTCAGTTTCTCCACCCACCTTTGAGCTTTCAGCCAACCCTGGAGACAGCCTTAGTAACACCATTAAAGTTCAGAATCTTTCGGATGAGTCGATCAGGGTGGTGGTAGACCGAAGAAATTTTACCGCCGTCGGCGAAGAAGGCTCGGTTGATTTAACAGCAGAAGCCAGCTCGTTTTCTTTAGCTTCCTGGATGAGTGTTTTTCCAACGGAGACGGAAATCTCCCCCCAAGGAATTAAAATTTTTACTTTCTGGATTAATGCCCCTCTAAACGCTGAGCCTGGGGGCCATTTTGGCTCGATTGTTTTTCGGATTGCTGGCCAGGGCCAGATGAGACAAACCGGCGCTTCGGTCGCCCAAGAGTTGGCGACCCTGGTGCTTTTAAGAGTAGCTGGGAAAACAACAGAACAGCTTAATCTGGAAAGCTTTAGTCCTCAGAGAAAACTTTTAGAGTATGGACCGGTGGAGCTGGTTTTTCGCTTAAGAAACCAAGGCAATGTTCACCTTAAACCTCGGGGCACAGTGACGGTTACTAATCTGTTTGGTCAAAAGGTGGCGGTTTTGGAAATCGAGCCGAAAAACGTTATCCCGGGAGCGATTAGGAAAAATTCGGTTTTCTGGGACAAAAAGCTGCTTTTCGGCCGTTACCAGGCGATAATTTCTTTGGCTTATGGGACCCAGGGAAAGGTTTTAACTGGCTCAACCGTTTTTTGGGGCTTCCCTTATCGGATCGGTATCCCGATACTGATAGTTTTCTTAATTCTTCTTTTGCTGGTTATCCGCGGCCGCAAACGGCTTAAACTGGCCATTCGGGTGCTCCTATCAGGCAGGTAAAAATGTTTAAATGGAGTTGATGTTAAAGCCCAAGGCAATTTTCGGATTAATTATCTCTTGCTGTTTGCCGTTTTTTACTCTGGCTCCTGTTTTTGCCGAGTCTCTGAGTGTCAGCGTTAATGTCGGGACGACTACTTTGACTTTTTCCGGATTAACCAGCCCTTGGGCCCAGGTGACTTTTTTGGAAGATGAGGCGGTAGTTGGGACTACTCAGGCAGATGGGGACGGCAATTTTTCCAAAAGCCTGATTTATTTTGAGAGTGGAATTAAAACCGTCAGTATTTATGCGACTGATTCCCAAAACCGGGCGACCAGTACTGTTTCTTATTCGGTAAACCTGACCTTAGGCCAGGAAACGACGATTAGCAATATTGTTTTGCCGCCGACGATTGAGCTCTCATCCGACTCGTTGACGGCCGGGGAGTCTTTGACTATTGGCGGCGAGGCAGCGCCACTGGCGACAATTAATCTCTTTTTTTCCAATAGCGACACCGGCCAGAGCACTGCTAGCAGCTTGGGCTCATGGGAATACCTTTACAGCACCGGTTCTTTAACCGCCGGAACTTACAGTCTTTATGCCAAGGCCGGTACCGATGCCGGGTATCAGAGTGAAAACAGCCAAACCAAGACTTTCACTCTGATTGCTTTGCCAACGGCTACTCCCACCCCCGGTCCCACTTCCACTCCCACTCCTGGCCCTACGACTACTCCTACCATTACTCCTAAACCAACACTGACTTTGCTGATAACTCCGGCGGTAACGACCGTTCCCGGTGCCCCGATTACTACTGTATCAGTGGTGCCGACAGAAAAATTGACACAAACACCACTACCGGTGGGACCAAAATTTTCCCTTATCTCCTTAGTGAAAAAGGCCAAAAAAGCTCTTTCCGAGAGTTTGCTTTTGCAAATAATTATCGTGGTTCTCCTGTCAGCCCCGATATTATATTTTCTTTTACCCTTTGTTTTGGCTTTCTTTGTCCGGATAAAGATTTTTTCTTTTCTTAGCCCGAACCAGGGACAGTATCAGGTAAACGAAGTTTTTCAAATTAAACTTAAAAGATTTAAAGTTCCGGCTGGAACAGTTCGGATAGATTTGGAGTTTGACTACCAACGCTTAGCAGTGGAGGCAGTAGTTTTGGCTGAGGATTTGCTTGGCATTCGGGCAGAAATAAAACCAGAGCAACCAGGAGTTATTTGCTTGGCCGGGGATTGGTCGAGAGTGAAGCTGAGCTGGAAAGGTGATAGCTTGGTTAAGCTAAAATTCAGGGCTAGGATGTCGGGAGAGGCCCATCTTAAGCTAAAATTAGTGGCGGGGACAAGCAAAGTGATCTGCCGTGCTTTTTATTTAATTTTGAGCAAAAGTTAACCTAAGTTCAGTAAATTGGCTTACATTTTGCTCTTGAAAAGTCCCTTGAAATGTGATGTAAGAGGGGTTAAAATGAAAAATAGAATGGTTTTACCGGGAATAACTTTATTTTTTCAAATTCTCTCTTTTATTCTTGCTACTTGGGTTTTGATTCACCTGGTCGCCATTTTTGGTTTCTTTATCGCTGTTGGTTACCCGATTTGGTTTCTCTTTTTCCCTAAAAAAACTCACTGTGTTTTTTGTGCTGGTAAGCCTGAAGGTGATTGGTGTCCTTTTTGTCGCCGCCGGATTGCCAAGTCTAACATTGCCCCAAAATCATTTTTTTCCGTTTGTGCCAATGCCTTTTTAGTCTTACTTTTTTCTTTGCTTTCCTTGGGAGCGGTTTTTTTAGAAAGTCGAGTTTTGCTCTACTTTGGCTTTACTCTAGTACCCAAGACTGTTTCTTTTGTGATTCCTGCTAAAGGCCAATATCGGCTGGGAGAAATTTTCCCAATGAAGATAGATATTGTCGGCATAAAACGGCCAATTAATGCCGTCCAGGCAGACATAAGTTTTAATCCTAATCGGCTGGAGGGAGTGGAAGTTTCCACCACTGATTCTTTTGCCAATATTTTTATCCAAAAGGAGATTAACAATGAAGTGGGTTTTGTGCGCTTGACTGGCGGTCTTCCCAGTCCAGGCTTTTTTGCTGACCATGGTATTTTTGGGACGATTTATTTCAAAGGCAAAAGCCCAGGAGTAGTAAAAGTGGAATTCCTTCCTTCTTCAATGGTTTTGGCCAATAATGGCAGAGGCACCAATGTCTTAAAATCACTCTCTTCCGCTTCTTATTTAATCTTGCCTGAGAAAGTCAGCCCAACAGAAGAGAAACAGCAAGAAGTAATAATGGGAGCGATTATTTTGGGGAAAAAGACAAAAGAGGGTGAAGAGGAACAGGCGCAAATGACTTTTTTTGAAGAAAGCCGGGTTTTGAGTGATGGGACCGAAGCTGAGATAGAAAAAGCCAAAGAAAAAAAGGAAAGTTTTGCCTTTTGGGATTTTGCTTTTGATTTGCTTTCAAAAATCGACCGCTTCATTCTTTCCTGGTGGCAACCAAAGGCTTGGAAAAAGTAAAAACAAGTGTTAAAATCTTTCCATATAGTTTTGCAAAAGAAAGGATTTTTCTATGGAGAGAAGTGTAGTTTTGGTTAAACCCGATGGGGTTAAAAGAGGACTGGTAGGTGAGATAATCGCCCGGTTTGAAAAAGCTGGTTTAAAGATTATTGCTATGAAGATGGTTTGGATTGATAAAGAAATGGCATTTAAACATTATGGCTATGATGATGAGTGGTTTGAAAATGTTGGTAAAAAAACTAAAAGATTTTATAAAGAACAAGGCTATGACCCTGGGGAAGAGATTAACAGGATGTCCAATAAAGAAATCGGCGAGCTGATCCAAGAATGGAACGTTGATTATTTAACCGAGGGTCCAGTAGTGGCAATGATTTTGCAAGCGCCAGAAGTAGTTAAAATAGTGCGCAAGATGGTTGGACCGACTTATCCGCAGGACGCCTTGCCGGGAACAATCAGAGGAGATTATAGCTTTGATTCTCCTTTGCTTTCCAATACCAAAAGACGTTCCGTTCATAACTTAATCCATGCTTCAGGAAGCCCCGAAGAAGCAGAGTTAGAAATTCAGCTTTGGTTTAAGGAAAGCGAAATTCATAACTATAGAAGAATAGAAGAGCTTTTAATGGTGGGCGAATAACTCCTTTATTTGGTTACGTAGTGCTTGGCCCTTCGTTCCCAAGCAAGACTTCACCACGACTGTTGGTCGTTATATTTGGAGCTTTTAACTGAGTGGCTTCCAAAATATCCGTTAGCAAGTCAACTTTTGATCTCCTATTTCTATTAAGAGAAATGATTTCTCTTAACAAAATGAAAGCTTTATAGTTCTTAGGAATTTGATGCCAACCGCGTTTACCGCTTTTTGAGTTTATTCTCTTAATAAAAGCCTTTATCAGTTCAAGAGATTCTCTTTCTTGATCAGCCGAGATTTCTTGATTGTTGTTGGCTTTGGCTGCTCCTTGCCTAGATTCTTCAAGAGTATCTTTCCACTTCTTACCTGCGGGAAGATATTCTCTGTTGATGGCGGTCTCAAATCCTTGAGGGAAAATCTCTTTCCTGATTTCTTCCAAAACTCCTTTTCTTAAGAACAGCCCGCAAAGGACAATTTCGTCTCTAGGAGTGAGATCGCTGACTTTTATTAGCGGTACTGTTTCTAGGTGTTGAACTTTTTTCGGTGTTTTGGCTTTTTCAGGTTTTGATGGTTTTCTTTCCTTCGGTGCGACAGTAATTCCTTTTTCAGAGAGCATTAACACCACGGCGTTTATGCCGGCATTTTTAAAGGCAATGTTGAGTAGCGAAGCTGCTTCTTGGATATCAGTAATCAACCTCCCTTTGTCGTCCTCATTTTCGGGTATTCCGTTGGGGTATGCATCATAAAGGTCTAAAAGTTCTTGCCTTTCTCTAATATCGCCGGCTTTCATTGCCGAAACAATGCCTTGACTGATAGCTTCAAAAATTGGCCTTTTTTGAACTTCGTCTTCGCCAATTTGCGCTAATTGCTCAATTAGTTTTTCCGCTTCTATTAGCATAATTTATCCTAGAGGAAGTTTTAGAACTGAGGGATTTATAGCACATTGTAATTAAAAAGGCAATGATGTCTAAAAGTCAAAATCCCCCGATTGCTCGGGGGATTTTTTTGGTTTTTCTTAGAACCTATTTAACTACGGTCGCTATGTTTGCGATAACATTCGTTACAGTAAACTGGTCGGTCGCCTCGGGGAGCAAAGGGTACTTGACACTCAGCTCCGCAATCAGCACAAACAGCATTATGCATTTGCCGATCGTCTTTTACTTGCTGTTTTCTGGCAGCTCGACAAGCCGGACATCTCTGAGGCGCGTTTTCAAAGCCTTTTTGGGCGTAAAACTCTTGCTCAGAAGCGGTCCAGGCAAATTCATTACCGCAGTCTTTACATCTTAAAGTTTGATCTTGATAAGCCATTTAGAGGGTTTCACCTCCTCTCTTGGTCCTTAGAGTCCTTTGTTTTCCTGGTGCTCTTAGGTCCGGCTAGCCGGAAGAGACGGTGAAACAGGATCTCCTTGGGTTTTCAACTTGCTTAGTATATCATATATGCGAGCAAAAGGAAAACTGTAAAAGGGATTTTAGTAAATTAAAAGACTTAGAAACCAATTAATTAACCAAAGAATAATGGCAAAAAGGATAGCGCTGCTAAAGGCTCGAATCGTAAAACCAGGAACAACCGCTGCCACTAAGAGGACCAATGAGGCATTGATAACTAGAGTAAATAATCCCAATGTAAGGATATTTATTGGTAGTGTTAGCAAAAGAATGAGGGGCCTGATAAGAGCATTAACTAATCCTAAAACAATGGCAACCACAATCGCAGTCAGAAAATTGGCCAGCTCAACTCCTGGCAGCAGGTAAGAAGTAACAAAGACGGCCAAGCTGCTAGCTAAAAGATTAATCACAAAATTCATGATATCAAAAGTAGGGTGGGGAATCGAAATAGTCAAGCAAATTATTGGATTTTCTGGAGAATTTCTTTTCTTAAATAGAGTATTTTGGTGATTCCTATATTGCCTTCAAAGCTAATTGGCATGGTTTTGGAAAGTTGATTTTTGAGGATAGGATTTTTGGTAAAAATATAGTTTCTGCCCTCGCTAATACAAGGAGAGCTCAAAAGCCAGGTTTCGGTGCCGAATTCTTTTAAGATTGCCTCAACTCGATTAGCATTTTCTGTCAGAAAGTCCCGGCTATTCCAAAGCTCAAGTTGGCCAAAAGCGCATTTCATTCCTTTAATGGTTTGAATCTTGGTATCGTTTTTAATCACCGTTTCTGGTTTCCGATAAATTTCTTTTTCTTGGTCAAGATAATAAGTGGCAATCCAGTTTTTGGGCAAGTTAGTCAAAGGTTTTAGTTCCTCAAAAGCATTTTTGTCCCGAGCAGTGGTAATTGAAGCTTGGAAATTAAGGGTATTGGAAACAATCGCTGTATAAAGCAAATTGGCGGCCAGGGCAGTGATTTTTTGCTTAGGTTTTCTAGCCTGATATTCTTCCCAAATTAAAGTCGCACAGGCACCAATTTCTTCAATTTTAGCTTTTGGGCCGAGCTTTTCTTGCCAAGGCTTTTCAAAGCCAAAATGGTGGTCGTAGATTTCAATTATCCTTTCTTGGTTTACAAAAGCCGGCAACTGACTCTTTTCTGAAACATCAACGATCACATAATCAAAGCCTTTGTCTTTAATCGTGGTCAGGTAATTGATTTTCCATTCTCTTATCTCTTTACTGACACTTTGATTAAGAGGCCCGGAAATAACAGGGATAGCTGGTTGAGAGGGGATTTCTTGGTAGGCAATCACACAAGCCAAAGCATCGATATCACAAAAGCGCTCGCCAGTGGTAACCACAATTTGGGCCATAGTTTTATTTTACCTCATAGACAAAGCCGTCGCTAGCAATTTTAATGGTCAGATTTTCCTGCTTAAACCTTTTTTCAAGAGCTTTTTTGCCTAACCCCAAAGCTTCTTTGCCTAAATGGGTGAAAATGATTGTTCTAATTTGATACTTTTTGCACCAATTAATCTGGGTTTGTATTCTTGCATGTCCAAAAAGCTGATCATCCTTTTTTCTGACCAAACTGCGTGTGACGCTCGAGCTGTCGCCAATATAGATATCGACTCCTTTGAGAATGGCTTTGTTTTTGAAAAACAAAATGTCAGGGTTATAAACTAAAGTTTTTTTGGCTTTAATCTTAAAGCCGACGGCCGGAGCAATTAGAGAGTGGGCCACCGGGTAGGCAAAAATTTTAAAGGGTCCCAGTTTAAACCAGTGATTTTTTTTGATAATGACAAAGTTTTTGCTGACTTTGGCTGCTTTGGCGGTTTCTCGGGTTAAATAGATTTTTCCTTGGTAATCTTCATCTTTTTTAAGCCATAAAAAATGATCAGGGTGAGCGTGGGTAATCAAAATGGCGTCGGCTTTGATTTGGCTTAATTTTGGACTCAGCAGACCGTGATCAATTAAAAGTCGGAAGTTTTGCTCTTCTAAAAGCAGAGAAGAATGAAATCGATGTTGAGGAGTTTGCTCTTCAATTTCTCCTTTAGTGCCAATGAATTTAAGTTTCATCCAGTCCCTCCTGGGGCTTGCTTTTGGGTCGGGGTGCCGGGAATTGAACCCGGTGCCTCTCGGTCCCGAACCGAGCGTTCTACCGATGAACTACACCCCGCCAAGCCAGGAGTCAGTTAATTTTACCAAATTTGCAAGTTGGATAAAAGATAGCTTACGGGGTGGTTAAATAGAGCTATTTGCGGTAAAATGGGCATATACTTGTCCTCATAGCTCAACGGATAGAGCCGCCGCCTCCTAAGCGGCAGATGTAGGTTCGATTCCTGCTGGGGACACTTATCGCAGGGAAACGGCGTAAAGATTAGGTTTAGCTTCTGGATCCAGATTAAGCTGGGTTAAAATAATCAATTTATTAGCTCCCGGAGCCGCAAAAACATAAGGAATAATCATTGGTCCGGAGTAAATTGTCGTTAAGTTAGTGCCGTCGTATTCGCAAACCAAAACTTTGTTTTCTGCCAGCCAATAAAGATGCTGGGAAGTGGGAAACCAACACGGTTTTTGACTATTAGGAGGAACTAGTTGATAAGGGGTTGGCGTCGGTGTCACTTTTAAGGCTTTTTTGGTCGGTAAGGGAGTAGGGCTAGGCTGGGGGAGTTCAAAAGGAAGCAAAAAATTTCTGTCTTCCTTAAGGTCATAAACATAGATTTTGTTAGGCTCCAAAGTTCGGGTTTCTGGTTGGGTGGAAGAGACTAAAACCGGCGGGAGCAGTTTTTCAGGAATTTCCGCTGAGCCGGTAGCAATATAAAGAACCTTAGTGCCGTCAGGACTAAATTCAATTTCTTTGGCATTTTCTTTTAAAATTTCTTGCAAGGCCTCAGCTAGTTTTTTAAGTTTCGCTTCTTGCCGAAGATGGTCTTCTTCAAACCAATTTTCGACAATTTCTGGCCAAGAGGAAGAAATATCTTTTAAATTAAGAGCAGAATTTAATTGGCTAGCGTCTAGGAGCAATTTCTCTGGAGGTTGAGCAAACTCAACCACTATTTGCTTGGAATCTAAAGACCAAAAATACGTTGCCTGGCTAAAGTCCCTGGTGCGACTGCGAGTCTGGGCAATTTGCCTGGGCTCTCGGCCAATATTAAACAAAAAATCAGTCAAGTCCATTACCCATAGGCCCGCTTCCGGATGGGGCAGGGGAACGCTATAGACAATTTTGCTGCCGTCATAAGAAAGTTGGGGATTTTGAACTTCATTAAAAGTAAGGGGTTTGAGGTCTGGCACTTGAGGAAAGAGAAAAGCATCTGCTTGAGTAACCAGTTCTTTTTTAATTATCAGCTTTTTCTGCCAAGGGTAAAAAGCGTTTTTCTTAATTTCGATTAAATATTCTCCCGGTGCTAAAGAAAGAGTGTTATCAGTGGCTGTTTTTAGCTCGCCATTTATAAAAACCTGGGCTCCTCTGGGATTGGAGGTAGCCACCAAAAGCCCGGTCGGTCTAAGGGTTCTGTGGGAAAAATCAAAGCGGTAGCCTTGAGCGAACTTAATTGCCAAAAAAGTGGCTGAAGCAATAAAAATCGCAATTGCCAGGAAAATTTTCAGCCGATGTTGGGCAAAGTCAATCATTGTCTTTGGATTATAGCCTTTTTTTTGATTTGAAACAAGGCAAATTTCGGCTTGCCAAAGTGGTAAAGACTTGTATAATGAATTAAGAAAGAGTTTGAGACAACTCGCTCATAATATCGCAATTTACTGACAAAATATATCAAGTGATTGGAAAACAAATTGCTATTGACCTGGGAACTGCCAATACCGTTGTTTGGCTGGCCGGCAGAGGAATTGTTCTTAATGAACCCACAGTAGTGGCGGTTTTCCTTGAAGATAACCGGGTTTTGGCAGTTGGCAATGAAGCCAAGACAATGCTTGGCCGAACCCCGGGCAATATTGCTGCCCTAAAACCCCTTCGGGAGGGAGTGATTGCCGACTATGAAGTGACCGAAGCAATGCTTCGCTATTTTATTCAAAAAGTTTGTGGCAAAGTTTGGCTTTTCAAGCCCGAGGTGATGATTTGTACTCCGGCCGGAGTGACTCAAGTTGAGAGAAGGGCGGTTTTGGACGCGACTCTTTCTGCTGGGGCCAGAGTCGCTTATCTAATTGATGAGCCTTTGGCCGCCGCCATTGGCGCTAAAATCCCGATTGCTCAACCATCGGGCAACATGATTTTGGATATGGGAGGAGGCGCTTCTGAAGCGGCGGTGGTTTCTTTGGGAGGAGTGGTGGTTCACAAAAGCGTTCGGATAGCTGGTAATAGAATCGATGAAGCAATTGCTTCTTATCTTCGTCGCAAACACAATATTGCTGTTGGCGAGCAAACAGCCGAAGAAATTAAAATAAAAATTGGTTCGGCCTTGCCACTGTCAAAAGAAGAAACCATGGAGGTAAAAGGTAGGGATTCTCTTTTAGGACTTCCCAAAATTATCAATCTCTCTTCAAGAGAAGTTAGTGAAACCATCAGACCAACTTTAAATTCAATTATGGCAATGATAAAAGAAGTTTTGGAAGAGACTGCGCCTGAGCTAAGCTCGGATATTATTGATAAAGGAATTGTGATGACCGGCGGCACTAGTTTGCTAAGAAACTTTGATAAGCTTTTGACTCAAGAGCTGGGAGTTTCTTGTCATGTGGCTGAAGACCCGCTTTTTTGTGTCGTAAGAGGGACAGGAATTGCTTTGGAAAACATTGATCTTTATAAACGCTCAATTATCAGGAAGTAAGCAGCTGGTTTTCGGGTTGTAAGATAGGTTGAAGCTAGCCTATAACAATCAACTTAGAAAAAAAGAAATTCTAAGGGAAAATAAGTCAAATTGAGAGAGGAAGGTATGAGTAAGAAAATTATTCGTTGTGGTAAAGAAGAATGGGGGAGGTTTTAAAAGTTTCATCCTCTAGTAAAAAGTTGGAGGAGAGGGAAAAAATTTTTAAAAAATTTCTAATTTCTAATTTCTAATTTCTAATTTTTTACGCCAACAATAAGAAAAAATCATCTTTTTTTTTGGATAAATAAATCAGGCATAAAAATACTAAAAAAAAGCCAGCAAAATCCGAATTTTTTGATAAAAAAATAACTTTAAATTAAAAAAATGTCAGCTAGAACGAGCCGAAATATCGCTAAAATTCTAAAAGTACCCTTAATTAGCACTTCCGAACTTTCAGTGCTAAGGAAAATTCTTGATCTTATTGACTCTGAGGCTAAGGGGAAGACGATTTTTACTCCTAATGCAGAGTTTTTGGTAGCCGCTTACTACTCACCCGAGTTTCGGCAAGTGCTAAACCAGGCCGATATAAATGTTCCAGATGGATTCGGTTTGATATTGTTATCCGGGCTTGTGGGCCAAAAAATTAAAAAAAGAATTTCCGGGGCAGATTTGGTGGAAAATCTTTTGAAAATTGCCGAGGAAAAAAAATGGCCAGTGGGAGTAGTTGGGGTCCGTCGTGGAGATCCAAAAGAGTCGAAACTTCTTTTGAGTCGTCTGCAAAAAAAATATCCCGGACTAAAAATTGTTAATCTTGATAATCAGAAAGTTAGTAAAAGCCAGGGCTTGAAGATTGTCTTTGCTTGCCAAGGGATGAAAAAACAGGAGCAATGGATTTTAGCAAATAAAGACAAAATAAAGGCCAATGTTTTTATTGGGGTCGGTGGCTCATTGGATTTTTTGACCGGTTTTACTAAAAGAGCACCTTACTGGTTAAGAACCTTGGGACTAGAATGGTTTTGGCGGGGGTTACAAAAGCCTGGACATTGGTTGAGGATTTGGCGGGCCGTCGTAGTCTTCCCAATCTTGGTATTAAAAGAAAGACTAAAGAGAAATTTGAATTTTACTAACTAGTTTATACTTGTTCTTTTGGTTGGATCCCTAAAAGCCAAAGAACGGCTTCTTTTTTATATCTTCGGTCACCACGAGAGTTGATGCGGATAGCGGGCAGTTTACCTCTTTTACCCCATCTTTTGATAGTTAAAGGAGAGACCCTGAGGATTTCGGCGACTTCGCGGACAGTCAGCAGATCAGGTAACTCATTAAGGTTTAATTTTTTGTCGGCCATGACTATTTCTTTCCTTTCTTAATGAACTAGTTAACTCTGATGTAAAGAGTATCACAGTAGTTAAAAGCTTGTCAATAGGATATTATTTGGTTAGTCCAGAAGTTTATGTTAAATTATAGATTGATGTAGCGGCCAAGACCTGTTCTCTTACCTGGCTCTTACTTGGTTTTTAGAGGTCTTTCATTTCTAAAGAAGAAAATAATTAAGATGAGTAAAGAAAGAATTTTGGGTAGGCGAGAGGTAATTAAAAAGGGGGCCGGCTTAGTAAGCTTGGCAGCTTCTGGTTTGCTGCTTAAGGGCTGTTCTGGCAATTTAGAGGATTTTAGCGTCAGGAAAGAGGATAACCGCGTTGATCAGCTTGCTCATGGAGCAATTGTTGGTGTTTTTAAAAGATGTGGTGAAGAGGTTTTGAAAAGAAAAGGGATTGCCTATCCGCCAGCAACAGGCGAGATCGCTTGTGAGGATGCCGTGGCAATATTTTCGATGCTAAATTGGGCTTCGGTAGAAGACAAGGTAAGTTTGGCGGAAGCACTCCAGAAAACTCATGAAATTGCCGAGAAGCTTTATCAAGCTAATTTGGGCGAGATGTTTTATCGATTGCCAGAAATAGGTCTAAATGTAAAAGATGTTAGCGAACAGATGATTCCTGAGTGGGAAGGGAAATCCGAGATCTATCCAACTGAAGGTAATTTTCTGGTGCCAATTGCCCTTCCTTATAACTTTCGTCAGGGAGGGGGGCCGGACGAAAAACTTCATTTTAGCTTAATCGTCGCTCTGGTTGGGATTGCCGAAAAGAAAGGAGTCTATTTGATGCGCGTAACCCGGGCAAAATCTCCCTTTCCTGTCAGGGGAGAGCTTTTACCCAAGAGTCTGGACTCGATTGTAAACCTTTCTGTTTATCTTAAGTAACTACTTAAGTTCAACCGTAGCGCCAGCGGCTTCAAGCTTTTTCTTGGCTTCTTCTGCCTCGCTTTTATTAACGCCGCTCAAAACTTCTTTCGGGGCGGACTCAACTAAGTCTTTGGCCTCTTTAAGGCCCAAGGTTTGGTTAAGTTCCCGAACCGCTTTAATAACAGAAATCTTGTTGGCGCCAGCATTACTTAAAACTACGTTATAAGTAGCTTTTTCTTCGGCTGGAGCCGCTTCTGCTGGAGCTACTCCTGGAACGGCAGCGGGAGCAGCTGCGGGAGCAGCGGTGACGCCAAAGCGGTCTTCTAAAGCTTTGACTAAATCAGCTAGTTCTAAAACCGAAAGCTTCTCAATTTCAGCAATAATATTCTCAACATTTTTTGAGGTTTTTGCTTCTTCCTTTTTAGTTTCTTGTTTAGCTTGTTTGTCTGCCATTTTCTTCACCTCCTTATCCTGATTGTTTTTTAGTTTTAATTTCGTTTAAGGCTAAAGCCAATTTTTGCAAGTTGTAGTTTAGGGCATAAGCTAAGCGAGTAGGTTGGCCAGCCAACATACTTACTAATTTAGCTTGAAGCTCTACTTTTCCTGGAAGAGCGGCAAAACGGGCTAGTTCCTCGGCCGCCAAAATTCGACCAGCCATAAAACCCAGTTTTAAAGGCAAAAGGCCAGTATTTTTGCCATAAGTGACTAAAGCTTTAAGAGGAGAGATTTCATCAGCAATGGCGAATAGAGCTAAAGTTGGTCCTTCAAGTTTAGCTTTTGGGATTTGATAACTGCTTTCTTTTAAAGCGCGCAGCAAAAGTCTGTTTTTAACTACTTGAAGTTCTCCGCCAGCTTCTTTGATTTGATGCCTAAGTTCAGTTGCCTGAGCCACGCTTAAGCCCCGATAGTCAGCCAAAGCGACGGTTTTAGACTCTTTAATTTTGGCCTTTAAATTCTGAACTTCAAAAATTTTGTCTTGTCTTTTCATAGCTCGCTTTCGCTCAATTATCTATTAACGGATTAACGGATTTTTTTCTAATTTGTTAATAATCAATTCGTTAATAATTAATTTGTAAAAAAAAAGACACCCGAAGGTGCCGAAACAACATTCAATTTATTTTGGCTTCCCTCGGTAAGATATTAAGTCCGATGATCATCGGGCACTTACTGTCTTTAGGATTTGACTAATAATAGCATAGAGAAGGAGAGAAAGCAAGAGGTTAGTTAGAGCCCTGAAGCTCTTTTTTAATCATTTCATACTGGTTTCTAAGTTCTTCTGCTAGTTCGAGGAAAGCTTGAACATCCTTCCAGTCTCTTTCCAATTTTTCCATGGCAATTTGTTTTGGAGGCAGACCAAAGTCTTTTTCTTTATCTCTTAGGATGGCCAAATGGACGCCTTGGCTGAAATGGGCAGCTGAGTCTGCGGCAGCGACAATCAGCTCTTCAACTGTTTCTGGTTTGATGTCTCTATTTCGGTGTCTTCTGACAATCCTTGCTACTGATTCAATTGTTTCTGGGTCAGCTCCAAGATTGGCAAGGATTTTTCTGGCTCTTGGTTCACCAGTCGCTGCGTGATCAACATCAAGTTTATACCCATCCCAAAGATAACCACAATCATGAAGCAAGGCGCCAAGAATAGCAATATCTTTGTTGGCTTGAGGGTGTTTTTCCGCTAGGAAAACAGTCCATTTGAGTACTAAAGGAATGTGACCAGCGATCTGGCTACTACCCTCATCGCGCAAATCATAAGCGCGAGCTTGTTTTTCGATTAATTCTTGAACTGGAGGAATTAAGCTTCCTGGCGAAAGAGCTTTTTTCATTAAGCAGTAGCAACTTTAATTCCTGGGCTCATAGTTGACTTGACCACTGCTTTTCTGATTTTTTTGGAATTAATTGCTTTAACTAGAGTTTCGAAGTTCTCTACTAGTTCTTTGGTTGGTTGGTCAAGTTGGCCGACAACCAGGTGGATTATGGGAAAGTCTTTT
>DATKVU010000178.1:0-2321 GCA_035529915.1 Clostridia bacterium | reverse complement strand
ATGTTTTAAGAGCTTTTTTCTCTTCTTCTAACGACTTTTCTTCTATTTCGGCTCTGAGTCTTGATTCTCGCAGGCGGTCGTTTTCAATTTTTAAAATATCTGCATTTTCTTTTGTGATTTTCTTTAAAAGATCGAGCTGCTTTTGCAGCTCAGGAGTTATTTCTTTCGTAACTGTTGCAGTTTTTTCTAAAACTTTAGTTGGGTCATCTGCCATGTTTATTTAATAGGCCATTTAATGCCCGTCTCCTGAGTAAAATCATCAATTGTTTGTTGAAGCTGATATTTGCTTTTAACTACTGCTGGACTTTCTAAACCAAACTTTTGATACGCCAACATATATTCTTTTTCGCCTTGAAGAGCTTTTGAAAATTTATCAATCTCACTTTTTGTTCCTTTGATAGAAAATGATGATTCGTTATTTTCTGAAAACGGTGAAGTTTTGCCATCGAACATACGACTAAGTATACCCTTCACTGCACCACCAAACATACGAAGCCAGCTTTCGTCAAGCTCTCCACGTCGCTTTGCTCCGAGGTCCAGGACTTGGGGTTGGAGGGTGTCTTCTTTTAGTGCTCCGGATGTTTTGTTTGCTAGCTTGAGAAGTTTTACTAGCCCTCGTTCTTTTTCTACATAGTGTCGAAATTCCCCGCCATCTCTAATTTTTGGTCGTATAGAAACTAGTCTTTCACCTTTATTATAAATTCGAATATAAGGAACATTTTTTTCAAAGTTAAGTTTCTTTGGGGGTTCATATTTGACTTCTAAATCGGCCCCGATTTTAGCAAACTTGTCTTCAATGGTGGAGAAATCAAGAGCCTTAAAATCTCCAGCATCTAGGTGAACGAGAATTACATCCTCTTCCTCCAAGACCGCTTCGTAACGGACGCCTCTTGCTAGCCGACGCAAAAAATCACCCACTTCTTTTGGATCATCTTTATTGTACATCTGCGCCATCTGTCTAACGGCATGATCGTATACATAAGAAACTGCTTTAATCATTTCTGGTTTACTCTTGGACATTATTGCTTTCTTGTAAATTTCTTCCATCTCGCCGGAGAGCTGGACTCCAAAAAGACCCTCGAACAAATCAAAAATACCACGTGAGCCCTTTTGGGCTGCCTTCCAAGATTTGCCGATTTGCCCCATTTGCTTGGTGCCACCGGCTTTGAGTGAAATCTTGCCAATGCTGAGTTCTTTGCCGTCCTTGAATACTCGAACGTCTACTTTGGTACCCTTCTGGTCACCGATGCCGTCAGAGAGGATTAGGATTTTGCTGGAGACTCCATCCATCGCTGCTTTCATGCTCTCAGAGACAACTGCCTCGGAGTTGGCGTATTTTGCGGCAGCGGCAAATAAGTCCTGCAAGTAGCCTCGCTTCTTTAAGTTCATGAGGTCGAGGAAGTTAACTGAAGCTAACCGGATGTCCAGCTGGACTACATCTACAGTACCGTCCTTCCTTTTAACTTGCCAATCTTTTTCCTTTCCCATGGACTTCTTTTCGTCTCCACCCCGTCCATAATAGGTTGGTTTCTGTTTGTCAAAAGTTGCTAGGATGTTTGCCACATCATCTGTAGAAATAGAAGCTTCTCCCTTAACGAAACGGGCGGCAACAGCAGCACCTAAAATTCCCTCTGCCACGTCACCTCTGTTTTTGACCTTTTCTTCTGGTCCTTCGTCAATCGCACGCTCTACAAGCTGCTCTATCAAAGTGAAGGGGCCTTTTGCTGGTTTAAAGTAGGTCTGTACCTCTGTTTTAAGTTTCATCTATCCCTCTCCTGTGACGGAATTGTCCTACCATAAATAGTTTGCCGGGGATGAAATGGGATTATTTTACTTGGTAGGCGGTCGGGCTTGCGGTGGACGCTGGTGCGATTTGGTTTGGGGCTTGGAAGCTTCATTTTCTTGCTCTATCTGCTTGCCGAGACGTTCGTAAAACCACCTCCTTAGACGTACTGGCAGGTTATAGGCTTCCATGAAGCTCCAAGCCCCGAAATATTTCATCTGGAAAAACTGTTCGTAAACAGATTCCATATACTTATCACTTAGGCCAAAAAAACTCAGTTCCAAACGGAACATCTACCTCCTGACTAGCGTCACATTCTGGACAAGTGAAGTGCTGCTTCATAACCACGTTTGGAACTGTCTTTTTATACACTTTCCGTAGTTCTTTGCTATCCATAGCTGGCATCACTCCAAGAAACTTTCTGATTTCTCCTTGGTCTGTGACGCCATTTACGGAGACAATAAAAGAAAGCATCTGGTCGAGTAGGTCTGAAGTTGGCAAACCTTTCTCTTCTTTCATTTTCGTTGATTTCGCCAGC
>DATKVU010000177.1:0-9851 GCA_035529915.1 Clostridia bacterium | reverse complement strand
TTATCTGGATAAACAATTAAAAGAAACGGAAAAGGAAATTTTGGAGCGGGAAGTGGACCTAGGAGTTCAGGAAGAGCTTTTGGCTGCCCGCTTGCGGGAAATGTATAAACGCGGTCGGGAGCTTACTCTCTTGGCCTTGCTTTTTTCTTCCAAGTCGGTTTCTGATTTTAGTCATAGTTTAGCTTTGCGCCGGACTGCCGCCCAGCAAGACTGGCAAATTATTACCTCAACCTCAGAGAAAATCTTGGGTCTAAAAACTGACAAAGACACTTTAGAAAAAAACCAAACTTCCTTGGCCTCTTTAAAAACCCAAGTTGGCAAACAAGCGGATTTTCTGGAAGGCGAAGTTGAGAAAACTGAAGCCTTTTTTACTCAAATTAAGAAACGACAGGCAGAACTTTTGGCTTTAAAAGAAGGTGGTTTTTCCACTTCTGTTGGTGATGTTCCGCCGGCTGATGATCCTGCTTCCCGACCAGACTATAATCCCGGCTTTTCGCCGGCCTATGCTGCTTTTTCTTTTGGCGCCCCTCATCGCAAAGGCATGAGCCAGTATGGTGCTTATGGTCGGGCGAAAGAGGGCCAGTCGGCAGAAGAGATTTTAAAAGCTTATTATGGCGGTGGGATTGAGATTAAAAGAGACTATTCGACAGGGATTAATATTACGGTTAGTGGTTATGGAACTGTTGATATTGAGACTTATGTTAAGCGAATTTATGAAATGCCTTCTTCTTGGGGAGACAATAATGGCTTTGAAGCCTTAAAAGCCCAGGCAGTCGCGGCCCGCTCTTATGCCCTGGCCTATACTAACAATGGTGCCGGTTCAATATGCGCGACTGAGTCCTGCCAGGTTTATAAACCAGCTAATAAAGGCGGCAAATGGGAGGAAGCGGTTAATGCTACCCGGGGCTGGGTTTTGATGGCCGGGGGCAAGCCTTTTTCTGCTTGGTATGCTTCGACTGCCGGCGGCTATATTTTTTCTTATTCTCACAATGGCCATTCAACTCCCGGGCTTTGGGATACCAAAAATGGTCGCTCTGGTTGGACTAATGAAGCTTATGAAAAAATTGCTGGTTCTCCTTGGTTTTATAAAGCCTGGTATAAAACTCGCTCAGGCGCTTCTTATGGCCGCGCCCACCCTTGGCTAACTCAAGAAGAGTTTAGTGATATTATTAATGCCTTGCTTATTTATGGCGGCAGTCCGGGTGAGGCGACTCATCTTTCACCGATTGACTGGGATGTGCCTGATACTTGGAGCATGGATAAGGTTCGGGAAGAAGCGGCCAAATACGGCGGTCCGATTACCAGTGTTTCTTCGGTAGAGGTTTTGTATTCCAACGACGGCTATACTGCCAAGGTTTATCTGGAGACCAATAAAGGAAGAAAGGAATTTAGTGGTGAGGAATTTAAGCATATTTTTAATTTGCGAGCACCAGGAGCAATTGGCATTAAATCCAGTCTTTTTAATATTATGAAAAAGTAGGGTATAATGCTTATTAGTTATGCCTGAGCTTTACTCTGCCAAAACCGCTAGAAAACCAGCCAGCAAAACAGTTTCTAGCTCGCAGGCCAAAACTAGCAATAAAAGAGATTTTTTGCCTCACCGTCAAGGCAATTCTTTCTCCTCACTTTTGGTTTTACCGAGCCAAAAAGTTCGCTTTGAAACTCAAGAGCCGGAAGAAGAAATTTTAATGATTTTACGAGCTCATTGGGTGACTAATTTGTCTTGGGTTTTAACCGCCCTGCTTTTGTTTTGGGCGCCTTTGCTCTTGCGCTTTTTCCCCCTTTTGGTTTCTTTCCCAACCCGTTTTCAGTTAATGTTTGTAGTGGTTTGGTATTTAGTCCTTTTAATGTATGTTTTTGAGCGCTTTTTATCCTGGTTTTTTAATCTCTCAATTATTACTGATGAGCGGATTGTCGATGTTGATTTCTTAAACCTGACCACCAAAAAAGTTTCTGATGCTGATATTGACAAAATCCAGGATGTCAGTTTTACTCATAACGGCGCCGTGGGCACAGTTTTTAATTTTGGTGATGTTTCGGTCCAAACTGCGGCTGAAGTGCCAGAATTTGTTTTTGAAAAAGTGCCTAGCCCCTCAAGCGTTGCCAATATTTTGCAGCGCTTAAGAACAGAGGAAAAAGTCGAGGCTCTTGAAGGAAGGGTCAGATAAAATGGAGCAATTTTTAGCCACTTTTTTAAACATTAATATTTGGCAAGTTGCCAAGGTTTTTGTTCTTTTGGGTTTAGGAGTCTATTTGGTCTTTGCTTTTATTGTCGTTCGCCAGGTAAGACTGATGACCGAGGTTGTTTCAGGGATTTTAACTAGCTCTTTGCGTTTACTGGCCCAGCTTTTCTTTTTATTTGCTCTGGCCGTATTTATTTTTACCTGGCTATTTTTGTAAAGTTTTATCATGAACTCTGCCTTTGTCTTTGAAGTTGCCAAGGTAGTTGGCACTCCCAGTGACGGGCTTTGGTCCCAGGTCCATACTTTTTTTCCGGAAAAAGGTGAAAAAAAAGAAAAAAGAGGCGATTTACTGGCAGTTTTGGTCTTAAGCGGTGTTCCCGAAGGAGTCGAAGCCATCGCTGCTGGCCGGGAAGTTTTGGCCCGTTTGCATGAAGAATATTATGGCAATTTGCAAGAAAATCCCTTTGAGCGCTTGAAGGCTGCTGTTGCCAAAGTAGGGGAAGAAAACGGGAACCTAGAGATTGTCGCCGCCGTTTTGTTTGGTCCAGCTTTATATTTGGCAATTTTGGGTGAAGGCCAAGTAGTTTTAAAAAGAGGGGAAAAACTAGGAAGACTTTTAAGAGGAAAAGAGGGGCTTGAGGTTGAAGCCGCCAGCGGCTATTTGCAAGAGAATGATTTGCTGGTTTTGGGCTCAAACCATTTTTTCAAAGTTGTGGGTGAGGGGGTTTTAAAAGCTGGTCTTCAGGCCGGCTCGCCCAATGAGGCAGTAGAAACTTTAGCGCCAGTTGTTTTAGGTCGCAAAGAGATGGCCGCCGCTGCCGCGATTTTGGCTTTGGCTAAAAAAGCGACCCCTTGGGAAATTGGACCAGTCGCCGCAGCTGAGGACAGTTTTAGCCTGCCACCAATCCCAGAAAAAAAGAGTTTCTCTTTCAAAGCCTGCTTAAGAAAACTAAAGCGGTTGAGGTTAAGAAGAAAAAGGCTTGTCAGCGATGAGAAGAAAGAGTCTTTTAAGAGCAGAACCGGTTGGCTCAAAAAGCCTATTTTTGTCCGCCCAAGAAGTGCCCAGAAAAAAAAGCGCTTTTACTTCTTTTTAGTCCTAAGTTTACTAGTCCTTTTAGGAGCAAGCTTGGTTTTAGGGGTTCGAGAAAAAGCCGCTGAAAGGAAAAGGACCCAGGCCCGCGAGTTGGTAAGAGAAGCAGAAGAAAAGCTTAATCAAGCTAAAACCCTGGTCGCTGAGCAACCCCATGAAGGAAGAGTTTTAGGCGAGCAAGCTCAAAACTTAACTCAAGAAGCGCTTTTGCTAAGCACCAGTGAGGAAGCCAGTTTTGTTAAAGAGCAAACAGAAAAATTCTTGGCTTCTTTGGGTGAAGAAGTAGCCATTAAGGAACCCAGAGTTTTTATGGATTTGGGAATAATCGCTGACCAAGCTTCGGGAGAGGCTTTTGCTTTGCTAGGCGAGGACTTGGTAATTTTAGACCAGGAAAAGAAAAAACTTTACTTTTTAAACCATACCAATAAGTCTTATGAGATTTTGGACTATCCCGGGGAAGAAGGAAAAGGGATAACTGCTTCAGGGGGAAAAGTCTTGGTTTGGGATAGTCAGGGAGTTTACGAAGTTCAGAAAGCTCAAAAAAGGACAGTTCTCCAAGTTGAAGATAAAGACCAATGGGGTGAGATTGTTGGCATTTCTTCATATATGGGACATCTTTATCTTCTGGACCGAAAAGAAGATAAAATTTGGCGCTATTTACTTGCTGGGGACGGCTATGGAGCTGCTAAAAACTGGTTTGTTGGTAAGAGCCCTGACCTTTCCCAAAGCCTTTCTTTGGCGATTGACGGGGCAATTTGGATTTTGGAGAACCAAAGGATTTTAAAATTTAATTTGGGCAGACAAGAAGATTTTGTTTTAAACAAAATGCCTGAGAATTTTGAAAAACCAGCCAAGATTTTTACTAATGAAGAAAGCAAAAATCTCTATGTTTTAGACAAAGGCAGAGGCAAGATTTATCTGATTGATAAAGAAGGTAACTTTAAGGCGGCTTACAGCTGGGAAGGCTTAAAACTGGCTGATGACTTGCTTGCCATTGAAGCTTCAAAGCAACTTTTTGTTCTCTCCCAAACCAAGATATACCAGATTGATTTGAAGTAAGGGCGGAGAGGGTGGGATTCGAACCCACGGTCAAGCTAAGCTTGACAGAGGTTTTCAAGACAGAATACCGTCATCGTCTGCTCCTTCGAAGAACTCTTTAAACCTGTTTATGTGTTTAATATTGCTCGAGCCTATTTCATTAAAATATTTCTTAATTTTTTCGCTTTTTTCTATTTGAACGCTTCTATTATTTCTAATTTTCGGAGAAAAGCCAAGCTTCTCGAGAGTCTCGTACACGGAAAATCTTAAGCTAGGGGAAGCAGTTACTAAAGATAATCTAGGATAACAATATTTTTTTTCTTTTACACTATGACACTCCAAGAAAATGCATCCGTCTGTATCCATAAGCCCTCTTACACAGGGAATTAAATATTCTTTTTTTTCTTTAACCCAGTCAGGAATATCTAGATTTTGCTTTATTTTATTGCCGACTAAAAGGCCAATTGATTTACAGAAAATAACTAAGTTTGTTCTAGAAATTTTGAGGGTGGCGCTCGATTCATTCTTTCTTTTACTTATTCTAGGTTCGATTTTAAACAGTTTTTTCATTAATCCTTTGACGTAAAGGACATATTCTCTATCTCTTACGTCATCTAGGGTTACTGTTATTTGTCTCTTGGTAATTCCTCCGTCTCCCAACATTATTCCCACGAATTCTGCTAGTTCTGTACTTTTTTTTGGTGAAGCCACCTTTCTAGCAACAAACCATTTATTAGGATTATGTTTTCCACTTTTTTCCCACCATTCTTGCCATTTTTCCTTGCGAACTTTCGGATTACCGATTCTCCCGTATTTTCTGTAAGTAGCTTTTCCTCCAATTTTTGATGCTTTTTGAACTGACCAGAAGGGCTCCCTTATCTCTACATTGTTCGGGAAGACAAGGTTTGCAATATCGCACAATTTTTTTAAGGAGCCCAGTGAAATAGAGTATTTTTCTCTTCTCCAGTCGAAGAGTGTTCTCTTATTGACTCCAATCTTTTCGGCTATTAATCGCCATGGTAGCTTAGAGACAGAGGCTACCCTTTTTAAAAACTCTTGCTGTTTAGATTGAGGAAAGATGACTCTTTTGTCTGTATTTCCTTTAAACGGTTTTGCCATATCTCTATTATGGAGAGAAAATGTAACAAAGTAAACAATAAATCGAGAAATAAGCAAGATGTTCTCGAGGTATTCTAGCAAAGTTAAGCCAAGATAATTTGTAAGCTTGCTGCGAAGGTTGAAAATTGTTAAACCAAAACCTAAGTTAGCCTTATGATTGCGATTAAAACAAATCCATATTTAACCTAATAATTAAATTAAAAAGAGTCGAATACTTTATTTGTTTAGGTGTTTCTAGTGACAGAAGTCCCAGAAAAGAGAATGACGCAGACAATAAAACGAGTAATGACCTTGCAGAGTCTACGATAAAATCAGTTCTCGAAAGAATTAGAAGTGTTTGTCCAAAAAATAAATACTCAAACGAGAGAATGTTCTTTTGTGCAAATAGTTTAGCTACTGACAGAACTTCATTGGCATATTTCTCTTTTTCAAAAAAAGTAATCGCAATTACTCCAGAGAATATGACTAAGTTAGAAATTAGGCAAAAAGAATCAATAAGAATGCTTATAAAACTTTGAGAGAATAATCAAATATAGAACTTCGTATATAAATAATGTTGTACCTATAACGATAAAGATGGTTGTTATGTTGGAAAATTTTAGTTTTCTCGGCACAAGGACATAAAGGATATAAAAGCTCTAACGAAAATAGTCAGCGGAGGAAGAGGGATTCGAACCCACATGTCTTTGCAGACTCCAGTTTTCAAGACTGGTGAGCCACCATTGCTCAATTCCTCCTAACATTGGCATAGCTTCACTGGAAATGTTAGGCGGAGGAGGTGGGATTTGAACCCACGTGAGCCTTGCGGCTCGCAGGTTTAGCAAACCTGTGCAATGGACCAGACTATGCGACTCCTCCAGGCATAGTTATTATACCCCAAATAGCCTGCAATTTTCTAGCGAGCAATCGTTAACCCCCAGAGTTTTTTGACCCCTTTTTGTTTAAGAAGCTTAGCAGCGGTTTTAAGGGTAGCACCAGTAGTCCAAACATCATCAACCAGTAATATATTGGCCTCTATATTTTCTTCTTTTGAAGAGACGGAAAAAACATTTTTGACATTTTCTTTTCTTTGTTTTAACGAAAGAGTTGTTTGGGAAGGGGTGGCCCTTTTTCGCTTTAAAATTTTCTCGGAAAAGGGAAGGTTAAATTGCCGGGCAATTGCTTGGCCAAAAAGAGCAGATTGGTTAAATCCCCGCTGGTTTTCTTTATACCAGTAAAGGGGGATGGGGATAACCAAGGGATGATATTTTTTAATAAATTTTTTCAAATAAGCTTGCTTTTCTATCTCCTGAAAAATAAGAGAAACAAACTCTGGGACCAGGTCTGTTAACAAGCGGTATTTAAGCTGGTGAATTGCTTTTCTGGTTATACCTTCAAAAGCAAAAAGAGAGCTTAAACCGTCTGGCTGGTATTGGGAGCGACAAGAAGGATGGGTTAAACCATAAGTTGAAAGTTGCTCGCAAACAGGGCAGATTTGAGTTGTCGGTCTGAGATTGACTGAGCAAGAGGGGCAAAAATACTGGCCGTTTTGGCCACAGCCAAGGCAGTATTTGGGAAAAAGAAAATCGAGAAAATTAGCCATATTAAATTAGTCTCTTGTTACGAAAGGCAAAACCGGAAGAAGTCTTCAAATATTTCTCAAAGTTAATTGCTTTTTCCTTAGAAACAAAGGCAGAATAATAAACCAACCTTAAAGGTCGTAAGTTTTTGGTCGAATCGACAGAACCTTCGTTATGAATCTTAATTCTCTGTTTTAAATCTGAAGAATAACCAACGTAGTAAGAATTGTCAGAAAGTTGAAGAATATAAACATAAAACATGTTTTAATTTTAACAAAAAATCAGAACTTCAAAGGAATAAAGACAAAGGAAGCGTCCCCCTTCGCCAAGCCATGTTGGCTACGGTGGGGACACACTTCGCGCCAATAAACAAAGATAACTTTGGTAAAGAAAGTGTGGTATACCACGCGAAACCCCGCCAAAATCGGCGGGGCGAAGTGTGGAGATGTCCGGAATTGAACCGGAGTCCGAAAAACACTTTTTAAAACTTCTACAAGCTTAGGCTAGCTTTTTTGACTTTAGCCTGATCCGCTAGCCAGGAAAGCTAAAGCTTGCCAAACTTAAGTTTCAGTATTAGGCGTTTGGCAAACCTAATACTTACAGCTTGTCTGTGTACACACCCTTAAGCTTCCGGCAAGCAAGAAACCTTAAAGATGCCTATTTACGCATAAGCGAGAACAGGAGCGTAAGATTCATTCTTAGCTTTTATTTTTTTGAACCTGTTTTACTCCGTTGGTTCAACGGAGGCTTGCAGTTTTAAAAGAGCCTTTTCCGTCGAAACCGATCATCCCCGTAACTGTCTATCCTACGCTGAGCTTTGGCTAAAGTCAAGCCCTACCTGCCTAGCCCGAGGCTAATTCTGCTTCGGCTTCACGAGCCAAATCAGCTTTCTTAATCGCTTCTTTTTTCTGCCATTTTTTCTTAGGCTTAGCTAAAGCAATTTCCAGCTTGACTTGCCTGCCTTTATTATACCAAGCCAAAGGTATCAGAATCAAGTTTTTTTGCTTCATTTTATGGGTAATTTCTAAAAGTTCTTTTTTGTGCAACAAAAGTTTCTTGGTCCTTTTAGCATCAATTTGCCGAGCGTCCGCAAACTGGTAAGGATGAATATGGGCATTAAGCAAAAGCGCCTCACCCTTGATGATTCTTACATAAGCTTCATTTAGGCTTGCTTGGCCTAAAAAGAGTGACTTGACTTCAGCACCAGTTAGGGCCACGCCTGCCTCATAGCGGTCAAAAACTTGATAGTTAAGTCTGGCTTTTTTGTTTGCGATTCTCATACTCCTATTTTACCACCTGCTTTTATGCTTGTATTTTAGTGCTTATCCGCTTATCTTTTATTCATGAAAGTCTCGGACCAAGACCAAAAAAGAATTAGGGATTATTATGAGGATCATCTTAAAAAACACGGAATTTATGACCCGCAAGCGCTCAGTTGGTCTAGCCAGGAAGCCCAGTTGATTCGTTTTCAGGCTTTGCTGGGCATCGGCGATTTGGAAGGAAAGAGTATTTTGGATGTTGGTTGCGGTTTGGGCGACTTTTATCAATTTTTAAAGCTTAATTTTGATCGCTTTTCTTACTTAGGGATTGATTTGGTGCCTAAGCTGGTAGAAAAAGCGAAAATCAAATATCCTCGGGCAAAGTTTAAGAGCTGGGATATTATGGAGTTTCCTCAAAAAACTTTTGATTATGTTTTGGCCTCGGGTATTTTTTCTTTTAAAGTAGCTAATCATAAAAAAATTTACTTTGAAATGATTAAAAAAATCTACTCTCTTTCCAGGCAAGCAACTGGCTTTAATATGCTAGATAAAGAGGGCCATATTGATAATGAGCTTTTTGCTGCTTACAATTCTGGACAAATTCTTGATTTTTGCCGATCTTTATCACCAAAAGCAAAGCTGATTAATGACTATTCGCCCCAGGACTTTACCATTTTCCTTTACCACTAAGCTATTGCTTTTGCTTTGGTTTTGTTTTATTCTTTAGCTAATGCCAGGAAAGGTCAACCAGGCCCAAGGACCACTAGAGGTAATGCCTTCAAAAGAACTTAAGATTTTATACACCTGGAAAGCGTCTTCAAGACCATTCAAAAAAAGAGATCGCGAATTTTGGACCACGGTTTTGGCAATTGTTTTTTTGGTGGGTTTGATTTTGTTTTTTGTTAAAGAATGGTTTTTAATTGCGGCAATCATTTCCTTAACTTTTGTTTACTATGTTTTATCCACAGTTGAGCCAGAAGAAGCCAAATATAAAATTAGTAATCGGGGGATTATTTATGCTGGCCAAACTTATCCTTGGGAAGCAATTGACCAATTTTGGTTTTCCGAAAAATATGGCCAAAAAACAGTTAATTTTGAAATCAGAAGCGGTTTACCGGGGAGAATTACGATTTTGCTAGGGGAGGGAGACGAGGGGGAGATAAAAAAACTACTGCTGAAATATCTTTTAGAAGAAGAGCCAAAACCTTCTTTTTTAGATAATGCGGCTGATTGGCTACAAAAAAAAGTTCCCCTGGAGAGCGAGAGCGAGGAAAAACCGGCTTCCCTTCCTTCTCAAAAGCCTTCTTAAACAGACTTTGAGCCTGGTTTTTGGTATAATAAATAGGCTGTTTTCTGAATTAATAAAGCGCCCATAGTTCAATGGACAGAACATTTGGTTGCGGACCAAAAGGTTGGAGGTCCGATTCCTCCTGGGCGCACTGGAGGGTGGGCAGGACGGCAATGCGTTGGTTTCGAAAACCAATGCCCGCAAGGGCTAACAGGTTCGACTCCTGTACCCTCCGCCTATGCCTCTGTAGCTCAGGGGATAGAGCATCAGTTTCCGGAACTGGGGGTCGGAGGTTCAAATCCTCCCAGAGGCACT
>DATKVU010000176.1:0-28049 GCA_035529915.1 Clostridia bacterium | reverse complement strand
TTTGGAAAGTGGAAGAACCTTAAGACTCCTCTTCTGTCTGTAGCCTAACCGGCATAATAATATGGATAAATTCTTTTTCTTTTTGGGAACGAAAAATACCTGGATTTAAAGAACCACTCATTTCCAAACTAACCTCTCCCTCTGGAATTGCCCCTAAAAATCCTTGTAAGAAGCGGAAGTTAAAAGCAATTTCTCCCCCATTGCCTTCAACCTTTGCTTCCAGCGAGTTTTTATTTTCTCCTACTTGAGGTGAATTAGCGCTCAACTCCAGGCTACTTTTATCAACTTTTAACTTAACAATATTGGCAGCATCGCGGGCAAAAATAGAAACCAGCCTGACTGCCCGAGAAAAACTCTCTTTATCCAAAATTGCTTTAGTTTCCAAATTTTGGGGAATAATTTTTTGATAATCCGGAAACTCGCCTTCAATTACCCGCGAAAAAAGCTCCAACTCCGGAAAAACAAAAACTACTTGATTTTGCTCTTTGGTAAAGCCCATTTGAACTACTCCCTTATCTCCTTTTTCCTCACCAATAAGCCGGGAAACTTCCATCAAGGTTTTTGCCGGCAAAAGCAAAGAGACTTCTTCTTTCACTGGTTGAGAAAGTTCAATCTCTTTTAAAGAGAGTCTGTAACCATCTGTAGCTACCAAGGAAAGCTTTTTTTGAGAAATTTTAAACAGTACCCCGGTTAAGACTGGCCGGCCTTCATCAGTAGCCGCCGCAAAAGCGACTTGATTGATCGCTCCAAGCAGTTTTTCGGCTGGCAAAGAAAAAAGAGCTTCTTTAGAATAGCCTGGTAATTTGGGAAATTCAGAAGCAGAAATCCCATTTAAACTCGCTTGATAGCCTTCGCAAGACAAATTCAAAGAGTTGCCAGTAATCTCTAAATCAACTTTCCCTGCCGGTAGAGAAGAAACCACTTCACTAAAAATTTTAGCGGGAATGGTTATTTCCCCTTCTTTCTCTATTTTTGCTCCTGTCCATAAAGTGATTCCCGTTTCTAAATTAGTGGCTGATAGTCGCAAACGATTGTTATCAGTTTGCAAAAGTACGTTGGCTAAAATTGGTAATTGAGCTTTGGTGGAGATTGAGCGAGAAGCAATATTTAAGCCTTTATTTAAATTTTCTTGCAAAACTTGGATTTTCATTACGGTTCCTTTCTTTTTTAAATTGTAGTCTGCTTATATATATTTGTAAATTACTAATTAGTAGTTGTAGTAGTAGTCTCTGTGTAAAAGTTGATATTTTTCATTTTTAACTTTGTTTTTCGGGTTTCATTTTTGTTTATAACTCTCTTTAAAGCTAGTGGATAAAATTGTTGATAACCTCAAACGCTTTTGTTGATAAGTGTAAAACTAATTTAATTTCGCTGATAACCTTTGTTTTATCCCCGAGATATCCACTCTTAAATCCTCATTTTCCCGAAGCTCGTTAGTGATTTTATCCACTCCATGCATAATCGTGGTATGATCTCGGCCACCCAAAAGTTTGCCCACCTCCATTAAAGGCAGATTAAGTTCTACTCGTAAAAGATACATTAAAACTTGGCGAGGAACAACAATTTCTTTGACTCTGGTTTTCCCTTTTAATTGGTTTATTTTTAAGTGGTAGAAATCAGCCACAGTATCAATAATCGCCCTGGGTTTAATGGTTTTTCGATTAAACTCTTTTTCTGTCAAAGTTTTTCCTAAAAGGGAGTTAACCAGTTCAGCTGACATGGGAATATCTTTGGTTTCTGATTCGCTAATCACTCTAGTTAAAAAACCCTCCATTTTCCGGACCGATTCAATGTTAGCGGCAACCAGTTGGGCAATATCCATTGGCAGCTCGATTTTCCTTTGCCGTGCTTTAATCAGCAAAATCGCCGTTCTTAGTTCAAAATCAGGGTTGGGAATATCAACGATTAGCCCGGCTTCAAAGCGGGATTTGAGTCTTTCTTCTAATTTGGCAATTTCTTCTGGTGGTCGATCTGAGGTTAAAACAATTTGACCGCCGGCCCGCTGAATGGCATTAAAAGTATGGAAAAACTCTTCTTGAACAGTGACTTTACCAGCAATAAACTGGACGTCGTCTAAAAGCAAAACTTTAATATTGCGATATTTTTTCTTAAACTGATCGGTAGTTTTATTCCTAATCGCATTAATGATTTCATTAGTAAATTCTTCTCCTGGACAATAAAGGATTTTGGTAGAAGGACTGTTTTTGAGAATTTCGTGGCCAATTGCCTGCATCATATGGGTTTTGCCGACTCCTACCCCACCCCATAAAAAAAGTGGGTTGTAGGCCTTGCTTGGGGTTTTGGCCACAGCTGTGGCTGCCGCAAAAGGCAGCTGATTAGGAGAAGAAACTGCCAAGTTTTCAAAAGTAAAGTCTTCGCGCAAACCATGTGCTGCAAAAGTGGTTTTGACCCCGGCTGGCGGTTGACTAAAAAGCGGGCCGCTGTTGGAAAGTAAAGAAGCGATTGGTTTGACACTAAAAAGCAAGCTATTGTTGGTTTTGCTTTGACGGTCCAAAATATCTTTAATTAAACTGTAATAGCGGGTTTCAATCAGATTTTGAATATAGCTTGAAGGGCAGCCAATCGTAGCAATATTATTTTCCCAAGAAACCAATTGGGTATTTTGAAAAAGAGTTTGAAAAATCGCTTTTGAGACTGATAGTTTTAACTCTTCTTGAATGTTTTTCCAAAGTAAATCGTTCGTCATTTTAGTTTTATCGGGCAGTGGTCTTAGTTTTTTTTTAGGAAAGAAGTTGTCGGTGTCCGCTAAAGTCATAATAGGATAGTTATCCACAAATTGTCAAGGATAAAAATAACCTCCTTTTCTAAGACGAGAAAATATGTTAAAATTTAATTTAACAGATTAAGGGAGAGAAAAATGCCTAAAAGAACTTATCAACCCAAAAAAGTTAAACGAGCTAAAAAACATGGTTTTCGGGCGAAAACGAAAACTAAAAAAGGTCGCCAGATACTTAAAAGGAGAAGAGCAAAAGGAAGAAAAAGGCTCACACCTTAAAAATGCTTCCCAAAAAAGACCGTTTAGCTAAAAAAGAAATCGAAGCGATTAAGAGTCGGAACCTTCCCGTAATTCAAGGCCAATATTTTGGTTTAATCTTCCAACCAGTTGAAGGCGAACAAAAGTTTGGCTTGATTGTTTCTGCTCGGGTAGCCAAAAAAGCGGTTTCTCGTAACCGAGTTAAAAGGCGACTTTTTTGGGCAATTAAAAAAACTTGCCCTACTAAAGAAGGCTGGTTTTTGTTTTTAGCCAAAAAGGCCAGCTTAGAAGGAACAGTTGAGGATTTTAGCAAAGAGCTTTTATTTTTTGAAAAAAAGATATGAAAACCTTACTTTTAAAATTGATTCGTTTTTACCAGCAATATCTTTCTTTTGACCACGGAGTTTTTAAAGCTTTATTTTTAACTGATAAAGCTTGCCGTTTTCAACCGACTTGTTCTGAATATTCTTATCAGGCAATCGAGAAATATGGTATAATCGTGGGTGGCTTAAAGAGCCTCAGAAGGATCATGAGCTGTCATCCTTGGAATAAAGGAGGAGCCGATCCTTTAAAATAGCGAATGAATTATTATTTTTGTGGCTTCAGATTAAATCACATTTAAGTCTTGCCACCAGGAAAGCCGGGTTTTATGTTCCAATTTTTAAATCGGCCAATTTTAAACTTGCTTATCCTTCTTTATGAGTTGCTTTTTTCAAACTTAGGGTTGGCAATTGTGGCCTTAACCCTTTTGGTGGGTTTGGTTTTAATTCCTTTAACTCTCCCCCAGTTAAAAGCTGCTCAAGAAATGCAAAAACTCGCCCCCCGTTTGGAGAAATTAAAAAAGAAATACAAAGACGATAAGCAAAAGCTAATGCAGGCACAAATGGAGCTTTATAAGAAAAACGGGGTCAATCCGGCTGCTGGTTGTTTACCACAAATCTTGCGTTTGGTAATTCTTGTTTCTTTATATCAAGTTTTTAACCAAGTAATTAGACCGGGAGCAGAAGTAGTCGCCAGTATTAGCCAATATCTTTATTCTTTCGTGCACTTGCCTTCCCAAACCCTTAATCTTAATTTTTTGTGGCTTGATTTGTCCCGGCCGGACTTAATCCAGATTCCCGGTTTTTTCCCTCTTCCAGGCATGCTAGTGGTTTTGGCTGCTTTATGCCAATTTCTCTCTTCAAAACTAATGACCCCAGTGGTTAAGGCGGAAGAAGAAGAGGCAAAAACAACTGAGGGCAAAAGCGATGATTTGGCTGTTTCCATGCAGAAACAAATGACTTTTCTTTTTCCTTTGATTACCTTGGTGATTGGTTATACTTTACCCTCGGGTGTAATTTTGTACTGGTTTATTTTTTCTCTTTTCACTCTTGTCCAGCAGTTGGTCGCCAGCGGAAAATTTAGTCTTTTTAGTAAAAAAGCAGTTATTTTTTTAAGAAATTTTAAAGAAAGAAAGGAAGAGTTTAATAGTGAATCGTAATCAGTTAGAGCAAATTGAAAAGGAGGCTCTAAACTTAATTGTTGATTTAGGGGTAGAAGCAGCGGTTGAGGCCAGTTTTGATGAGGAGAGCGGGGTTATCAATCTCCAAATTGAATCACCCCAGCCAGCGATTTTAATTGGCTTCCATGGTGAAACTCTTCACGCTTTACAATTAATTTTTTCTTTTTTAGTCCATCAAATTCTAGGAGAATGGTTTAAAGTTTGGGTTAATGTGGGCGATTATCGTCAAAAAAGAGAGGAACAGCTTAAAAAACTAGCCTTAAATTTGGCCATGAAAGCTAAATTCTCTGGTGAGACGCAAACTGTCACTGGTTTATCTGCGGCCGAAAGAAGAATTATTCATCTGACCTTGGCTGAACACCCTGATGTTTTTAGTGAATCAGAGGGCGAAGGGAGACAGAGAATTATAACCATAAAACCAAAAAACAGTTGAAGTGATTTTCAGTAAGCTTTTAGCCGTTTTTTTACTGCTTTTGCCGACCCAACTGAGTCGGCATTTTTGGTTAAAAGACTCATATTTGTTTGGGCTTAAAATCGATTACCTCTCCCCTACTTTTTATCTTCAAGACGCTTTGTTTTTTCTTTTAGTTTTTTTCTGGCTGAGGAATGGATCTTGGAAAAAATTAAACTCTAAAATCTGGCGATTTGGTTTAGTTTTTTTCTTGATAGCAGCTTTAAATATGGCTTTTTCCCCTACTCCTCTGGTATCTTTGTTTTTTTGGCTAAGGGTAACAGAGCTGTTTTTTTTGGGACTGATAATTTTTCAAAACCACAGCAAAGTATTTAGCTTATTGGGAAAAATTTTGCCTTGGGTCTTGATTTGGGAATTTTTTTTAGGTTTGGCTCAAGTTCTTAAATCAAGCTCTTTAGGTGGTTTTTTTTGGTTTTTAGGGGAAAGAAGCTTTAATCTTTTTACCCCCGGTATTGCTCGAGCTGCTTGGAGAGGAAAGATTCTGCTCCGGCCCTACGGGACTTTTTCTCACCCCAACAGCTTAGCCGGTTTTGCTTTAATTAGCTTAATTTTGATTTTGGGAAAAGAAAGGCTTTTGAGAAAAGATAAACTAGGCCTTTTGGCGGGCGGAGCCTTAATCTTACTAAGTTTTTCCCGAACAGTTTGGTTAACCGCTTTTGTTTTGGGTTTGGTTTTCTTGATAACCAGACTAGTAAAAGCCTGGGGCCGAAAAGCTTTCCCCCTTACTTTTAGTTATTTATCGGTAATTTTCTTTCTCCTGCTTAGCCTTTACTTTTTTAGCCAGACTACCATTGATCCGGCATCTTTTCAGAGACGCAAAGATTTGGCCGAGTTTGCCCTAACCAGCATTAGGCAAAAACCGATTTTTGGAGTGGGCGGTAATCATTTTATTATTTCTTTGGCCCAAGCTCGGCCAGTTTGGCAATGGCTCTATTGGTTGCAGCCGGTTCACAATATTTTCTTACTGGTGGCCTCAGAACTGGGTTTACTGGGACTTTTGTTCTTTGCCTTTCTAATTTTTAAGTCTCTTAATTCATTGTTTGTAATTTGCGATTCTCCGGCAACTGCTGAGCGAAAAAGACAAGCTTGGGCTTTAGCCGTCGCCTTAATTGCAATTCTTTTAACTGGTCTTTTTGATCATTACTGGCTGACCTTGATTCAAAATCAGCTTCTTTTAGTAATAATTTTTTCTTTGTCAATCGCTGCTACTAGTGATAAAATTAGCTGATGTCTTCTAGTACCAGAGTAATGGCGAACACTCTTTCCCAACTGGCCAGTCGCGGGTTGGTCATTTTGGCTTCTTTGCTAACAACAGCGCTTTTAACCCGAATGTTTGGCTCCTCTGTTTACGGAGATTATGTTTTTATCACTTCTTTTATTTTGATTTTTGTCGGCATCAGTGATTTGGGAATGACCACAATTGGAGTTCGAGAAGCCTCGGCAGACAAAAGGAAAACAGGAGAAATTTTTAGTTACGTTCTTGGTTTTCGCCTGGCCACTTCCCTAGTACTTTTGTTTTTTTTAAACTTTTTGATTTATCTTCTTCCCCAATTTGCTCAGCTTCGTTTACCGACAATGATCGCCTCAAGCGTGATTTTCTTTTTAGCCTTTAGAACCACCATTCAAGGAGTTTTGCAATCCTACCTACGATTGGACTTGGCCTCTTTGCTAGAAATTTTTGCCGCTATTTTTTTTCTTTTTCCTCTAATTTCTTTTTGGCTCTTAAAAAAACCGATTTCCTTGACTTTACTTATGGTTCTTTGGTCTCTTTCTGCTTTGGTTTCCAGTAGTCTAGGCTTTCTTTTGTCTTCAAAGTTTTTAAAGTTAAAAGCCTCGTTTGACACTAGTAAAATTACTCGTTTGGCCAAAGAGGCTTTCCCTTTAGGCGCCTATCTTTTGGTTTATTCAATCTCTGACCGAGGCATTGACTCTTTTCTTCTCAAAACTTATGTTGGCAGCAGCGCGGTTGGCTATTATGGCCTGGCTTACAAAATTCACAGCAACCTGATTTTAGGGGCGGCTTTTTTAATGAATAGTCTTTTTCCTCTTCTATCCTCTTTTAAACCTTCTTCGAGAATTTTGAGGAAAACTTTCGAGCAAGCTTTTACGGTGCTCCTTATGGTTGGCTTTTTAGCGGCGGGAACTTTTTTTGTTTTAGCCCCCCTGGTGATTAGAATCATTTCTGGGGCTGACTTTCCCCCTTCTATCTTAGCTTTAAGAATTTTATTACCAGCAACATTTCTTTCTTATCTTAATCATTTAACCGGTTATCTCTTGGTGGCATTAGGAAAACAAAGAAGACTTTTGCATTTTTCAATTTTAGCCTTTTTGGTTAATTTTCTTTTTAATCTTGTTTTTATTCCCTTCTTTTCTTTTTACGCGGCGGCGGCGATTACTGTTTTAACTGAATTGGTTCTTTTGGTTTTGACCCTACGTCATTTAGGAAGAGACTTTGGTCTAAGATTTTCCAGTAAAATTTTTTCACAGAATTTGCGATTGTTAATCCAAAGGAAGGAGAGATTTTTTGATAGCAACTAAAAAACCACTTTAATAGGTTGAAGTAGCCAACAAACTTATGAGCCAATTAAAACAATCACTCTATATTAACACTGATGGGGGCGCCAGGGGTAACCCCGGCCCAGCCGCAATTGGTGTTTATATTCGAGACTACCAGGGCAGAGAGATTGCCAAGTTTGGGAAGAGAATTGGCAAGACTACCAACAATGTCGCCGAATATCAGGCAGTAATTGAGGCTTTAAAATGGTTGGAGGAAAACAAGGAGAGATTCAATGCTGTTTTAAAAATTAATTTTTTTATTGACTCCAATTTAGTTGTTAATCAACTTCGAGGACTTTTTAAGGTTAAAGAGCCCCACTTAAAAAAATTATTTTTAAAAATCAAATTTTTGGAAAGAAAAATTGATAGCGCCATCTACTATCAGTATGTCCCTCGCCAAAAAAACAGAATTGCCGACGCCTTAGTAAATAGAACTTTAAGCACTTCAATATAATAAACTGATGCTTTTCACGTCTTTGGGGGTTGTTATTACGGCTTTGTTTTTTTAAAATATAAATTAATGCCCGATACTTCTTTTAATTTAGAAACAGAAGTCAATTATTACAGCAATGTTTTGGTCATCGACGAAGTTGGGGGAGTCTCGACGCTTCTGATAGATGATCTTTTGCATCATGGTTGTTTGATTTATTATTACGGCAAAGAAGAAAAGGAGACTTTCCATTATCTACAGGGAAAAGACAATTTCCGCTTTCTCAATTCTTCTTCTGAAATTAACCAATTAGAAAAACTTGATTACCTTTTTTATTTTCCAGCTGAGGAAAAGAGTGAGGAAATTTCTAACTTTGTTTGGTTGTTGGAAAAACATCGGACCAAACTTCTTGTTTGCACTGACGTTGAGAATCAAGAAAGAGAAAAACTTGCTGCTTTTGTTGAGAGAAAAGAGGTAAACGCAAGGTTGGCGGTTTTTAATCTGGTTTTTGGGCCGCGGATAAAAAAAGGTCTTCTGGGAAATTTATTTCTCAAGGGAAAGAGAGGAGAGAAAGCGACTGTTTCAGAAAAGCCTTCCAAGAAAATTTACCCCCTTTTTGCTAAAAGTTTGGTGGGGGAGTTAGTAAGGCTAATTTTTGCTCCCGACTCAAAAGGTAATTCTTATTTTATCCAAGGGAAAGAGATTAAACTTTCGGAGTTTGTCGGCCTTCTTCAAAATCTTTGGCCAACCACAAAAGTTGAATTTTTGAATGGTCAGCAGACTAAAAAAATTCCGACCAGCTTTAAAAAGATAAAGGTTGAGCAGAGACTTGAAGAAGAGATTGCCGAAACAGCAGAGTGGTTTGAGCGAAATGTTTTGGAGGAGAGTCGCGTCGAAGAGAGTTTCGAAGAAAAAAAGCTGGTAGAAGAGCTGGCTCTAAGGTCTGCCCCAGAGCCTGATTCTTCAGAGAAGAAACTAGATTTTCTTTTTTCTTCTCTACCAAAAAGTGAACAAGAAAAAGAAGCAAAAAAGGAGACTTCGCCTTTTAAAAAGATTCTTTTTGGAACAAGTTTTTTTCTTTCTTTGTTTTTTCTTTTTTTTGCTTTGCCTTTGTTTTTATCCGGTGCTTTTGGTTTACAAGGTATAAAACAGCTGGTTCAATTAAGAAAAGCAGTTGAGGAAGGAAATTTTTCCCGGGCGATTAAGAAAAGTGCTTCTGCCCAAAATAATTTTGCCTTTTCTCAGAAAACTCTTTCTTTGGCTGGGCCTTTTTACGCTCTAATCGGTTTGGAAAAACAACTTGAACAAATTAGTGAAGTTTTCCGTTTTTGCCAAAACGCCAATGGTTCACTTAAGCTTGCTTTAGTTTCTGCAGAGGAGCTGGTAAATATGACAGATGCTTTTGTTAAGGGAGAGACTCCTGCTTGGGAAGAAGAGTTGGGGACGATTAAATCAAATCTTTCTTACGCTTATGAACAAGCCTCACTTGCTCAATCAAGCTTGGAATCAAGCCAAAAGGGCTTTGAGTTTCTTAGACAAAAAGAGGCTTATCAAAAACTAAAGAAGTATTTACCTCAAAACAGAGAACTTTTACTAAAAGGCCAAAGGTTGCTGACAGTTTTACCCAAGATTTTAGGGTTGAAAGAGCGCAAGACCTATTTGTTTCTTTTGCAAAACAATATGGAGCTGCGGCCAACTGGGGGATTTATTGGCTCATATGCTTTAGTTAACTTAGAGGCAGGCAAGTTGGTTAATTTTGAAGTTTTCGATGTTTATCAGGCAGACGGCCAACTTAAAGGCCATGTTGAGCCACCAGCTCAGCTAAAAAAATACCTTGGAGAAGGGACTTGGTATTTGCGTGATTCAAATTGGGATCCAGATTTTGTTCTCTCGGCCAAAAGGGCTCAATGGTTTTTGGATAAAGAAATGCAAGTTTCTGTTGACGGGACGATTGCTCTCACTTTGAAAGTTGCCCAGAATCTTTTGGCTAGCCTGGGAGAAGTTTCAGTTCCTGAATATGAGGAGACCATTAATGCTGACAATCTTTTTGAGAGGGCAGAATATTATTCAGAGTTGGGAACCTTTCCTGGTTCAACCCAAAAAAAAGACTTTTTAGGGAGTCTTGCCCGAGCTCTTTACCAAAGAATTCGAGAGGCCGAGCCTAAAGATTTGGTTAATGTTGCGGCTGCCATTTTTAGTTCTTTAGAGCAAAAAGAAATCCTGCTTTTTTTTAATGATGAGGAAGTGGAGTTGGTAGTCACTGCCTTAGGTTGGGAAGGCGGGATTCGCAATTTTCAACCAAAAGAAAGCCCTAACTTGGTTTTTGCTGATTATTTACATCTTAATGAAGCAAATGTTGGTATTAATAAAGCCAATTATTTTGTCGAGCGAGAAATAAAACATGAGATAGTTCTTGGGGAAGAGGGGAATTTGGAAGAAAAGTTAACGCTTAGTTACGAGAACAAAAGCTCCTCAAATACTTGGCCAGCTGGCCAGTATCGGGCTTATCTTCGGCTTTATTTACCCCAAGGAACAAGAATCAGCTCAGTTTTAACCACTGATCCCCAAAACCCTAGCCTTTGGTTGCCATATGAGAATCGTTATTTAGATTATTTCCAAGAGCATGACAAAAGCGTCGTTGGGGTTTTGCTGGAAGTTCCTATCCAATCAAAGCGAATTTTAGAAGTTAAATATGAGTTGGCCCAAAACTTTGAGCTGAGTTCAAGAGTAAACACTTACCTTTTAATGTTACAAAAGCAGTCTGGTGCCCACGCTTCTAACTATAGCTTAACCTTTTCTTATCCTAAAGGTTTTGTGCCAGTGCGGGTAATCCCTTCGGCAGTAATGGGAAGCGGCCAGCTTTTAGTAACTGAAAAACTGGACAAAGATAAAATCTTTCAGATTGACCTGGCCCACTGACTAAATTGCAATTAAGGCTAGCATTTGTTAAAATAAAGCAATGGCAGATATTAAACTCAAAGCCCAGAAAAGAGAAATTACTGGACGGAAAGTTAAAAACCTAAGAAAAGAAGGCCTGATTCCCGCCAATGTTTTTGGCAAAAAAACCAAATCAGTTTCAATTTCTTTAAAAAAAGAGGATTTTGAGAGCGTCTTTTCTCAAGCAGGAGAAACAGGAATTATGAAATTAACTCTTGGGGGTGAGAAAGAAGAGCGACCGGTTTTGGTCCAAAATGTTCAAAAGCAGCCAGTCACCGGGGAAATTCTACACGTTGACCTTCACCAGATTGTTTTGACAGAGAAAGTAACCGCCTCAATTCCGGTTGAGCTTTCTGGCGAAGCTCCAGCCGCCGAACAAAAGTTGGGAATTTTAATCCAAAACGTATCTGAAATTGAAGTGGAGGCCTTGCCAACTGATTTGCCCGAGCGCTTTGTGGTTGATGTTTCTAAACTGGAGAACGTGGGAGACGAGGTTACCCTAAAAGGAATTTCTTTTGACCGTAACAAAGTTAAGCCTTTAACAGATGAAAATTTGGTTTTGGCTCAGATTGAGCCTTTGGCTGAAGAAGAGGAGAAGGTTGTTCCTCCGGTTGAAGAAGGGGTAGAGGAAGCGGTCGAGGAAGGCGCTGAAGCGCCGGCTGAAGGTGAAGAAACTAAAGCAACGGAAGAAGGCGAGAAACTAGCTGAGGGCGATAAAGAAGAGAAAAAAGAGTAAATTCTTTTATTCAGCTATTCGGCTTCTAGAAGTTTTTCAAGAACGAGAATTTTTTCATTGTTGGGGTCCAGAGTTTTGGCTTGGAAAAGAGCTTCTTTGGCTTCTTGGGGAGAGTTTAGCTCCAAGTAAAGACCAACCAGTTGTAGCCAGCCATCGCGATAATCTGGTTTTTCTGCCAGGAGTTGTTTCCAAGCATAAGCCTTTTCTTGGGTGGTTCTAACTTCGGCTTGCCAACCCAAAACCTTTTCTTTGGTTTTATCTCTTTCTTTTTGCAAAAGAAGACTAAGACTCAAAAATATAACCAGAGCCAAAAGAACCCTTAAAGGGATTTTCTCAAGCTTTCTTCTTAGAATAAAAAAGAAATTGTGGTTGAAGCGGGGAGAGAAAGAAGGATTTTCCTGGTTTTTAACAAATTTTTTCGCGGCTTTCTTTTTCCTGGCCATACCAGCTAATTTTATAATTTTCTGTTTTTAATTTTCAATAGCAGTTGGCCAAGGGGTGGCAATCAAGGACTCGCTTGTTTTCCTGGGGAACCCTTGCCAAATGGTTTCAGTTAAACTGGGCATAAAAGGATGGAGTAGTTTTAAGCTCTCTAAATAGACATGCCTTAAAACCGAAAGTACGGCTTTGTCTTTGGCTTTGATTCTGGGTTTTGAATGCTCTAAGTATTTATCAGCAAAGCGATGCCATAAAAACTCATAAATTTCTTCTGCGGCCAAGCCGAAGTGATATTTTTCAATTGTTTGAGTAACTTTTCTAATCGTTCGGTTTAAATCCCTGATAATTTCTTTATCTTCTTTTTGGAGTCCTTCAAGTTTCTGGGAATATTCTGGTAGGTCGGCATAATTCTTAAAACCTTGTTCTTCCAGGTTCATAATAATAAAGCGGCCGATATTCCAAACTTTGTTGGCAAAGTTTCTCATCGCTTTAATTTTTTCTTCGGAAACAACAATGTTTGAGGCAGGAGCAACCCCAAAAACCAAGGACATTTTCAAAGCATCAGCCCCATATTTTTCCGACATAATCAGGGGATCAACGACATTGCCTCTGGACTTGCTCATTTTCTGGCCTTTTTTGTCCACCAGCATGGAGTGGATATGGACTGTTTCAAAGGGAACATCACCAGCCAAATAAAGGCCAAACATCATCATCCGTCCTACCCAGAAAAACAAAATATCCCAAAGCGTGTCTAAAACACTGGTCGGGTAGAAGTACTTAAAATCCTCAGAGCTATTTTTTGGATTCTCTAGCTTAAAACCTAGGGTAGTCAATGGCCATTGGCCAGATAAAAACCAGGTATCAAAGGTATCGGTTTCTTGGAGGAGGTGAGAGCTCCCACATTTTTGGCAAGTTTCTTTTTCTTCAAGACTAAAACTAGCCTTGATTGGAGCGGTTAAGCCCTGCAGCCCCTTTTTGATTTCTGTAAAAGAATATTTGCTTTTTAAGTTTTGATAGGTGTCATTGACCAGAGTTTGCTTTTTATCCAAAAAGCTTAATTTGATTCCTGGATTACAATCTAAGCAATACCAGGCTGGAATTCGGGGTCCCCAAACAATTTGGCGACTAATATTCCAATCGCGAATGTTTTTAAGCCAGTCCAAAAAGAGCTTTTTAAAACGAGGGGGAAAAAATTTGGTTTTGCCTTTTTGGGCGGCCTCAATTGCCAATTTAGCCAGAGGTTTGACCTTAACAAACCATTGGGGCGATAGTAGGGGCTCAATTGTTTTTCGGCAGCGATAACAAACACCGATAGTGTGCTTCAGCGGCTCGACTTTAATCAGTTTTTTGGCTTTTTTAAGCTCGCTGATAGTTTTTTCTTTGGCTGCCTTGGGGTAAAGACCAGTAATTTCCGGAGTGCAATTAATCATTTTGCCGTCAAAATCAATACAGGACAAAGCTGGTAACCCGCGTCTTTCGCCAATTTCAAAGTCAGTAATATCATGGCCAGGGGTAATTTTCAGAGCACCGGTGCCAAAATCTGGCTCTACTGCTTCGTCAGCAATAATTGGTATTTCTCTTTTTACCAGGGGGACAGTCGCTTTTTTGCCAATAAGATTTTGGTATCTTTTGTCTTTAGGATTAACAGCGACTGCCACATCAGCAAAAATCGTTTCCGGTCGGGTAGTGGCTACCTGAATGGGTCCATAGTCAAGAAAATAGAGAGACTCATCTTTTTCAACATGATCAACTTCAAGTTCTGAAAAAGCTGTTCCGCAATTAGTGCAGTAGTTAACCAGACGCTCCCCCCGATAAACAAGACCGTCCTGGTAAAGTTTTTTGAAGGTAGCCAAAACTTGGCTGACAATTTCTGGCTCCAAGCTATAGTGGTAACGAGTCCAATCCAGAGAAAACCCCATTTTTTTGAGTTGCTTTTGGTTGATTTTTCGATTTTCCTCCACAAAGTCCCAGATTTTTTGATAAAGTGTTTGCCGGTCATAGTCAAACCGGCTTTTACCTTGCTCGGCTAGATGCTTTTCAAAAACATATTGGGTTTCAATGCCAGCATGGTCTGCCCCGGGGAGCCAAAGCGTAGGCTCACCGAGCATCCGGTGGTAACGAATTAGAATGTCCTGGATCACAAAAAGCGCATGACCCATATGAATTGGGTCATTGGCGTTGGGTAGAGGGAGAAGAATCGTAAAAGGCTTTTTGTTTTTCTCAATTTTAGGAGTAAAACAGCCACCTTTTTCCCAAAGCTCATAAATTTGTTTTTCCTGCTTCTGAGGACTGTAAACCGACTCCATTGAACCTATTTTATCATCTTTTACCCTTGGGAGCTAGTTTATGCTAAAATCCCTATGATGCTCTCAAATGACATCCAGCACTTACTTTACCTTTTGGCCCAAAAAGATAAAGAAAAAGAAAAAGAGGAACTAAAGCCTAAGGTGGGTATTAAAACCTCGGTCGGCCTTTTTGCTTTTGTTTACGAGCGAATCAGAAACTTTGTTGACTATCAAGAAGAACACTTGCTTTTGCGCCGGGCAATTACCCGAATTTTGGTCAGAAGGGTTAAAACCAGTTCTGAGCCGAGATATCTTATCGACTGCTTAGTCAATGAGCTTTTAATGGCCCGTTATTTGGCTAATGAGGAACTTTCTGAAGATAAACTTCCTCAGGCTCAAAGAATTTTATATAAATATCTACTTCTTTATGAAAATTTAGGCAAAAGAAAACTAAGTGACGGAGAAAGTTTAATGGATTTTTTACTTTCTTTGACCGCTCGAGAAATTGAAGAGCTTTTTTCTCCTTCAGTTGAAGATCAGTTAGTCAATTTTACCTTAAAAAAAGTGGAAAAAAGAGCTAGTTGGTTTGGCGAGCTAGCTAGGGGAAGCGAGGAAGAAAAAAGAACCCGGCTTTTGATTGGCTTAATGCGGACTTTGGCCAAATATGATGAGCGGACAATCTATTTTAAACTCTGGAAGCTCTATTTCCCAGCTTGGCGTCAGGCAACTGACCAGGAAGTTTTGCTTATGGCCAAAAGCTTTACTGAAGCAGATTCTATAATTAAGAAATTCTTAAACGAGAGCAGTGGTGAGCCTTTATCAAGGCTGCTTAAAAAGCATGTCGCTCCTTTTGAAATTCTGCGGGACCTGATTAATCGCGGCTTTGTTGAAGTAGAAGAAATCTTTTCTTCCTCAGAAAAATTAACTCAATCTGCTTTTGCCGCGGCTCACGATCGCTATCACCGGGCTCTTTCTTCTTTACGACGGAGTGCGGTTAATTCTTTTGTTTATATTTTTATTACTAAAATGGTTTTTGCTTTGGCAATTGAAATTCCTTATGAACTTTACGTTTCCCGCCAGGTTAATGCTCTGCCCATTTTGATTAACCTTTTGTTTCCCCCAAGCCTGATGCTTTTTATGGCTTTGACTGTTGAATCTCCGACAGAAAAAAATACTCAAAAAATTGTTGATGAGATTCTGGTAATGACTTTTGACGCCGACAGCCTGGAAACCATAAAAATTGATTTGGAAAAAAGCAAATCCGCTTTTTTAACCTATTTATTTAGACTTTTGTATGCTTTGGCCTTTTTACTTACTTTTGGTTTGACTGTTTATGTTTTACGCCGGCTTTACTTTTCCGCTGTTTCCTTAATAATTTTCTTTTTCTTTTTATCAACAATCTCTTTCTTTGCCTTTCGAATTCGTTCTGCTTTCAAAGAATTGGTGGTTGGAGAAGAGCAAGCAAATATTGTTTCCAATATTTTTGATTTTTTTATGCTCCCCTTTATTAGGCTGGGAAGAGCAATCTCCACTGGCCTTTCTGAGCTTAACATCTTTACTTTTATTTTCGATATTATTTTAGAAGCGCCTTTTAAAATGATTTTGGAGATAATTGAGGAATGGGCGAGATTTTTAAGGGAGAAAAAAGAAGAAGCCTTGAATGTAATTGAATGAGTGGCTTACTGGCCAGTTCCTCGAAGGTAAACTGCTTGCCAGGGGCGATAGTTGGAATAAAAGGTTTTTTCGAATAAAACCTCATCGTTGCGAGTGACTTTATAGTCAAAGGCGGCCTTGGCTCCCCAGGATTTCCAGTCAATTTGTTTAATCGTTCCCACTGGTAAAGTTGGATCATCCTGATAAAGGTCAGGCGGAGGTGGTCTTTTATCCCAAACCCGAGCCTTTGACAAACTCACTTTTCGGCCATCACTAGTACCGTAAATCTCAAAGATAAGCTTTTTTTTGGAAAGATTAATTTGGCTTTGGATTAGGATGTAAGCAGGAGTGTTGTTCTGAAAACGCAAATCAGCTGTCGGGTCAAAAACCGTGGCATCAAAACCAGGACCAAGGTCATCCTCATAATAATGGACCCGGTAAGCGTGGGCATGTCTTTCGACAATTGGTAAGCCAGCATTAAGAATCGCTCTGAAAAGGGTGGTGGAAACTTGACAAACACCACCGCCGTCGCCTAAAACTGTTCGACCTTCTTTGATAATGTAAGCTTGTTGATAACCAGTGTCAGTAGAAACATCTCCTAAGCTGCGATTAAAGGAAAATTCTTCGCCCGGCGCGACTAAAATTCCGCTAAGCCGTAAACTGGCTAGTTTAAGATTATGGATACGGCTGGGAATAGAGCCGTAAAACAAAGATGAGCCTTGACCAAGAAGCTCTTGAATGCCCAAGCTATTGACATCAGCAGTGCTGATGTCAGCTTTCTTTTTAGTAACAGGAATGGTCATTTCTTGGCTTTCTTGGCTGTTCTCCAAAGCCAAAAGAGTTTTTTCAAATCTATCCACAAAACCCTCATTTTCTAGCTCAAGACCTTCTTTTGAGGGCCGAAAAACAGTTACCCGCTTGTCTTCAAACCTAAAAGCAGCATTTTCCGGTTCACTGTTAATGGTTTTGGCCAAGCTTTCAGCAAACTCAGTGATTTTTTCTTTGTCAAAGCCACCCATAAAATCCATAAAACTAATAATTTCTTCATCAGTGACTGTCCAAGTTTCTTTATCCAGCTTAAGAATTACTTCTTTTTCCAAAAGCGCTTCTGCTCGAGCTTGAGCTTGCTGGGCAGTTTTTGAGGAAATCTTTGGTGTTAGTACTATTAGGGGAATTTCCAGAGAGATTTCTTTTTGAGGACAGGCCAAGGCCTGGTTGATTTTTTGGTTTAAAACCCGAAGATTGACTTCTTGTCCATCACTGCCAGTTTCTACCTGAATAGTTTTTTGCTTGGCATTTTTGATTACTTTAATTTCTGGCTCGACTGCCGGTTGGTAAAGACTAGCGGCCACCGAGGCCAGTTGAGAATCAAGCTCAATTCCCTTGACCCGAAAATCAAAGCTTAGGTTTTTTCCCTGGTGTAGAAGAGCTAGCAAGTTTTTTGCTCCCTCCAAAGGCAATTGACCTCGGCCAGCTTTTAAAACTTTTTCAGTCGTTTCTGGCAATTGATACTCCAAAGGCTCAAGATTAAGACTAAAAGCCTGCTCGACTGATTTGAGAGTAATGGTTGAGGGTTGGTGAGCTTCCAGGAGTGAAGAAAGACTATCTTTGGCCTGGGAATAATTTTTGCCAGCCAGAGAAAAGCCGCAGATTGAGACTCGAGGATAAACTCGACTCTGAAAAGCCAATAAAAAGGATAGCAGAAAAGCCAAGGGAAGGCCTAAAGCAATTATTAAGCCAGGGACAAGCCAAGCTTTCCTTTTTAAGCACCACTGCTTGTATTTCCTAAGCCTTTTTCTTATCATGGTATTGGTTCTATTTTAACTTTTTAAGTATGGAAGCGCAAAACCAAACTTTTGGCCCCACCAGTCCTGCAGTTTCGTCTCCGCCACCACCCTCGGCTCCACCAACTATTCCTCAATCTTTTCTTAAAACCAAAAAAAAGCTAATTCTTGTCTTTCTGGCCTTAATTTTATTAGCTGGCCTGGCTTTTTTAAGTAAAAATTTTTTACTTCAGAGAACAATTGGCCGAGCACCAACAACCATAACTTACTGGGGCCTTTTTGAACCAGAAGCAGTTTTTCAGCAAGTGATTGCTGATTATGAAAAAGAGCATCCTGAAGTTAAGATTAATTATTCTCAGGAGAACTTAAGAGATTATCGCGAGAGATTGCAAGCAGCTTTAACCCGCCAAAAGACGAGCACTAAGTCAAGCGAAGCGGGGGTCACTCCTCGTCAAAGCCCTGATATTTTTCGAATTCACCAGACTTGGATTCCCATGCTGGCTGATTATCTCTCGCCCATGCCAGCCTCGGTTTATGATGCTGCCAGTTTTGAGCAAGCTTTTTATGCTTCAGCCAAAGAAAGCTTGCGTTGGCAAAGCCAGTATTTGGGGATTCCCTTGGAAGTTGATGGTTTGGCGCTTTATTATAATGAAGACCTTTTTAAAGCGGCTGGCAAGGTTCCGCCCCAGACTTGGGGGGAGTTGAAAAAGACGGCTTGTCAGTTGACGGTTCGGGACAGTCAGGGCAAAATTCGCACTGCCGGAATAGCGATGGGAACTACCAATAATGTTGATCACTGGTCAGATATTTTGGGTTTAATGATGTTGCAAAACGGGGTTGATCCTGCTAACCCGGCTGCTTGCAGCCAGGAAAGTGGTGCCGCTGTGGGAAGCGAGCAGGTTTGTTTAGGCAGGGACGCTTTAATTTTTTATACTATCTTTGCTACTGACCAGGCTTGTCAGGATGAAGAAGTAAATGTTGGTGCAGTTTGGGATCAATTTATGCCTACTTCTACTTATGCTTTTAGCACTGGCATGGTGGCGATGTATTTTGGCCCTTCCTGGCGGGCCTTTGAAATTAAAGAGTTAAACCCAAACCTGAATTTTAAAGTTATCGCCGTTCCCCAATTGGAAGGCAAAAAAATTGCTTGGTCTTCTTATTGGGTGGAAGCAGTTTCTAAGTCCTCTGCTTCCCAGACACAAGCTTGGGAATTTCTAAAATATTTATCTTCAGAAAAAGTAATGCAAAAGCTCTATCAAACAGAAAGCGTTCAGAGAGGCTCTTTTGGCGAACCCTATTCCCGAGTCGGCATGGCTGACTTACTCAAAGACCAACCTTTCGTGAGTGCTTTTATTGAACAAGCGCCTTATGCTCAAACTTGGTATCTTTGTTCACGAACAAGCGATAATGGTATTAATGATAAGATTATTAAATATTATGAAGATGCTGTTAATGCTGTTCACAAAGGTCAAAACCCTCTTTCTGTTTTAACCACTACTACTCAAGGTGTGAACCAGGTTTTGCAGCAATACGGGCTTTTAAGATAAGATAGCCCCAATGAAAGCACTTTCCTCGGCCATTTTAAAAACTCTCGCCTATGCCGACAGTTTCGACTATCCCTTAACCTCAAACGAGATTTGGTATTGGTTAATCACTCCTTATTTTTTTTCTTTGGCCGAGGTTAAAAAGAAGTTGATTGAGCTAAAAAAGCAAGGAAGAATTAGTCAAAAAGAAAAATACTATTTTTTGTCTGGCCGAGAAGAAATTACTCTTTTGCGAGAGCAAAGAGAGAAATTCTCAAAACCAAAGCTGGAAATTGCCCAAAAAACCGTTGCTAAATTAAAGACGATTCCCTTTATTAAGATGATTGGCGTGAGCGGTGCTTTGGCAATGAACAATGCTAGGAAAGATGATGATATTGATTTGATGATTATTACTGCTAAAAACCAACTTTGGTTGAGCCGAATAATAATTTTTTTACTCTCAGCGGTTTTGGGTATCAAAAGAAGAAAGCCGGCTGATAGGGAGGTCAAGGACAAAATCTGTTTTAATCTCTTTTTGGATGAAAATCAGCTAAAAGTTGAGCCTGAAAATCTTTTTTTGGCTCACGAAATCTGCCAGCTTAAACCTCTTTACAACAAAGACCAAACATACGAGAAATTTTTATATGTAAACCAGTGGGTCAAAAAATTTCTTCCAAATGTACGGAAGAAGTTTGTCCATCAAAGAATGAAACCAAAGAATAGTTGGTTTGATTGTTTCTTTATTATTTTAAACAAAATTGCTTTTTGGCTCCAATACCAATATATGAAGCCAAAGATGACGACGGAAAAAGTAGGTTTACACCAGGCTTTTTTTCATCCCCGTCGAACAAGAGCAAAAAGCGCTAGCCCTTGACAATTTATGAAAGTTGTCGTTATAATAGCACTCAAACTCTTCGATTGATAACTCTTTGAAGGTAGTTAATAGTTTTACTTAAGTTAGAAAAGGAGTGTCTTTATGGTAAAAGCTAAACTTAAACCAAGTCTTGGTTTTGTTTTAATCGAGCCTAGTGAGGCCGAAAAACAAACTGCTTCGGGAATTGTTCTACCTGAGTCCCATGATGAAAAACCCCAAAAAGGAAAAGTGCTTGCTGTTGGCGCGGACGAAGTTTTGGAATCTGGAAAGACCAGAAAAGCTCCTTGCAAAGTCGGAGATCTGGTGATTTACAAAAAGTGGGGTGGCAATGAATATAAAGTTGGCGACAAAGAGCTGATGTTTATTAAATTTGAAGATATTATGGCGATTGAAAGCAAATAAGGAGGAAATATGGCTAAAGACTTAAAGTACAAAGAAGAAGCGAGGACTCTTCTGCTTTCGGGAATGAAGCGGGTTAATGATGCGGTTTCAACCACTCTTGGTCCTAGGGGTCGAAATGTAGCCATCGATAAAAAATGGGGAGCTCCTAACGTAGTTCATGATGGCGTGACTGTGGCCAAGGAAATTGAACTTGAGGATCCCTTTGAAAACATGGGGGCTGCCTTGATTAAGGAAGCCGCTTCCAAGACCAATGATGCGGCTGGAGATGGGACAACCACTTCAACGATTCTAACTTATGCGATTACCAGTGAAGGAATGAAAAATATTACTGCTGGAGCCAATCCCATGCTGATGAAAAGAGGGATTGAGCAGGCAGTTGCCGAGGCCATTGCTGAGATTGAGAAAAAAGCCAAACCAATTAAGGGCAAAGAAGAGATTGCTCAAGTGGCGACTATCTCAGCCGCCGATTCGCAGATTGGCGAGATGATTGCCGAAGCTTTGGAAAAAGTAGGCAAAGACGGAGTCGTGACAGTTGAAGAAGGTAAAGGTTTGGAACTAGAAAAAGAGTTTAAAGAAGGAATGGAGTTTGACAAAGGTTATGCCTCAGCTTATTTTGTTACTATTCCCGAGCGAATGGAGGCAGAGGTTGAAAGCCCTCATATTTTGATTACTGATAAAAAGATTTCCGCTGTTTCTGATGTTCTGCCTTTCTTAGAGAATATTGTTAAAACCACTAAAAACTTTGTCATTATTGCCGATGAGGTTGAGGGTGAAGCCCTGGCTACCTTGGTAGTTAACAAACTCAGAGGAACTTTTAATGCCTTGGTAGTTAAAGCGCCTGGTTTTGGTGATCGCCGCAAAGCCATGCTTGAGGATATTGCTATCCTTACTGGTGGGACGGTTATTTCCGAAGATACTGGTCGTAAACTTGACTCGGTTACCGCTGAAGATTGCGGTCGAGCCGACAAGGTTTGGGCTGACAATGAAAATTGTCGGGTTATTGGCGGCCAGGGTGATCCCAAGGCAATTCGGGCCCGAATTGATCAGATTAAAAATGAAATAAAAGTAACTACCAGTGATTTTGATAAAGAAAAACTACAAGAAAGGTTAGCCAAGCTTGCTGGGGGAGTAGTCCAAATTAATGTAGGGGCAGCCACCGAAATTGAGATGAAAGAAAAACTCGAACGGGTTAAGGACGCGGTTGAAGCCACCAAAGCGGCCATGGAGGGGGGAATTGTCCCTGGCGGAGAAGTAACTTTGCTAAATATTGCCAAGAGCTTGGACGCTACTAAATTTGCAGAAGCTGGAGCAAATAAGGATGAGCTAGTGGGATATGAAGTCGTCCGTCAAGCTCTGGTCATCCCTTTCCGAACTTTAATAAGCAATTCTGGCTTTGATCCGGGTGAGTTGTTTGCCAAGCTTAAGGGTGCTGAGTTTGGTATGGGTTTTGATGTTAATCGGATGGAGGCTACCGCTGTGGCTGAACCTCAAGATATGGCGAAACTGGGAATTGTTGATCCGGCCAAAGTGGTCACTGAAGCCCTGCGCAATGCCGCTTCCGTAGCCTCAATGGTTTTGACTACTGAATGCCTGATTTGTGAAAAGCCGGAGAAAACTCCGCCAGCTGGCGGACCGTCAATGCCAGGAGGCATGGGAGGCATGGGCGAGTATTAATTGTTGGGAATTCCCAAGACACGTTCAGCGTAATACTTCCAGACAAGGAAACGATAAACCTCTTCGGCTGATTCCATCCACCGGGAACCTCCGTTGGCAGTTTCGTTAGTCAACCAAAGCATGCCTACTTTCTCAGCATCACTATCTAGTCTGGCCATTTCTTTTGCTGTTAGAAGCAGGTTTTCGGCCTGATTCCAGATTTGGTCTCGGGCTGAATCAAAGACTAAAGAAGCAAGAGCAACTTGATGGTAACCGATATTCTTAAGTCTGATTAATGCCTGTTTTACAGTTTCGTCAAGACTCTCTCCAGTTGCTTGGCAATCCAGTCCCAGATCAGCTCTGGCAAGCACGATTTCTCCTCTTCCCCCCAAAATTTTAGCGATTGTCTCCAGATTTTCAATCCCTGCTTGAGTTTCAATTTTAGCAACCAAAACAGTGGTTTCTGGATAAGCCATTTTTCTCAATTCTTCAATTGCTTTGTTGACATTTTCGGGGTTAGCAAAAGAAACCGCCACTTTTTGGGGCCAAATTCCAGTCTCTTTTCCTCTTTCAGCCAGAAAGCGAAGTCCTCTTAAGTCTTTGCTCGAAAAAGGAGGTTCCTTACCAGTAAAAACAGATAAATTATCGCCAATCCAGCCTAATTTCCAGAAAAGCTCAACCCCTTCCTTTTTACGAACCACTTCTAGTGAAACAGCCACCACTTTTTCTCCTTCTTTTATAGTTTCAAGAATTTCGGCCACTAGTTCTCCGTCAGAAAAGGCCAGTCTTTTAGGCTGGCTATCTGCAAGACTACCTGCCAGGGATTCGGGAAGATAATTTGCTTTTACGACAATGGTGTCAGGAGTAAGCTTCAAAGCCACTTTGAATTCTTCTCTTTTTTGGAAATAGTTGCTTCCCCGAGGAATCATCATAAAGAGAGTCCCTTTCTCAACCGGAAAAAACCAGTTGCCTTCTTGGCTGTCTTTGCCTTGCACCATGCCCGGAGTCCAAACTGTTCTTGGTTTTGCACCTTCGGTGTCTATTAAACAGTCAAATTCATCTTTAACCCCAGCATTAAGATATTCAAAAGCAAGTCGAGGATCAGTTTTAGCCAAATGAATTCTCAAAGTAGTTACCTTGAGATTTCCGAGTTCAGGAAGTCTTTCTGTTTGCACAAACTCAGCTCTGGCCGGCAAAGTAACGGTAAGAGAGGGAGTTCTAGAAATTCTTTCACAAGGCATACATGTATTATAGGCTACTTTTAAGAAGAATACCAGCTTCTTTTTATTGACATCACCAGTGTTTATCTTTATCATTAAGCTAATGCTTGCCTGGATTAAGAAAAACTGGCTGGTTTTGCTTTTGGGACTGGCAGTGGTCTATCTGCTCTTCCGGTCTCAGCTTTCGCCCTTGACTTATTTGCCAAAGACTACTTCTTTTGAATCAAGCTTAGATCTAGGAGCTCCTTCTTTAGGCGGAATTGGCCAGCAGATTATTCCTCCGAGAACAGAATATCCTCCCAGTGAAAAAAGCGAGCGTTTAGTAGTTGAGGAATCAAACCTCTCTTTAGTAGTTAAAAGTGTGCGCCAGTCAGTGGACAAGATTATTGCTCAAGCTCAAAGCGCTGGTGGTTACATGGTTTCTTCTTCACTTTCCCAGCCTGAAGAAGCGCCTTATGCGACAGTAATTGTAAGAGTGCCAGCTGAAAAACTAAATGAGGTTTTGGAAAATTTCCGCTCATTAGCAGTCAAGGTTTCTTCAGAAAACCTAGTTGGTAAGGATGTGACTGATGAATATGAGGACCTTGATGCCCGCTTGCGAACTCTTTATAAAACCAAAACGAAGTTTGAGGAGATTTTAGCCAAAGCTACTCGAGTGGAAGAAATCCTCCAGGTTCAAAGAGAGCTAATTAGCCTTCAGACGCAAATTGATTCTCTTAAGGGCCGGCAAGAGTATTTGCAGAAAACCGCCCAGCTGGCTAAAGTTACCGTTTATCTTTCTACTGATGAGTTTGCTTTGCCTTACACTCCAAGCAAGCCTTTCCGGCCGACAGTGATTTTCAAGCAGGCGGTCCGCTCTTTGGTAGGCACAGCCAGGGGATTGGTTAAGGCAGGAATTTGGCTGGTAGTTTATTCAATTATTTGGTTGCCAATTTTGTTAATAGTTTGGTTTATTCGCCGCCGAAAGCTCTCTAAAACCTAAGAAATCTTCATGAAGAAAGTTTTTTCCTATATCGGTATCGCTGCTGGCTTGACTTTGTTGCTCTTTGTTGGCGCTTGGTTTTGGCAACAAAAAGCAGCCGGGATTGTCTCGCCGCTAACTGCTCCATTTAAAAAGGCGACTCCCACTCCGGCCAGTAAATATGCCCCTTTTACTTTTGAAGCTCTGGCTAAAACTGAGTTTAAATCAGGGAAAATAGTCTTAGGAGCAGCTACCAGGCAGGAAAACAACTACACTACCTATGTTTTTACTTATAAAAGTGATGGCAAGACTGTTTCAGGCATGGCTAATATGCCTGTTGGTCAAGGGCCGTTTCCAGTAGTTGTTCTTTTGCGCGGCTGGGCCGATCGCCAAAACTATCATATTGGTTTGGGTACTGAAAGGAGTGCTAATAATCTGGCTGAGCATGGCTTTTTAACTTTGGCGCCTGACTTTTTGGGTTACGGCTATTCAGACTGGGAAGATGAAGATATTTTATTGGCTCGTTTTTACCGGCCAGTTGAAATTCTTAATCTTTTGGCATCAATTCCTAGTTTGCCCCAAGCTGATACTCAAAAAATTGGTCTTTGGGGTCATTCCAACGGCGGCCAGATTGTTCTTTCCCTTCTAGAAATTACCGGCAAGGTTTATCCGACCAGCCTTTGGGCGCCAGTTTCTTTGGCTTTTCCGGAGAGTGTTTTGGTCTATTTGGGAACTGAGGAGGAAGTTGGTAGCCTGGTTGAAGAAAAGATTGCCGAATTTAGCCGAGAAAATGACCCGAAAAAATATTCGATTGTCGAATATTTTGATCAGATTAAGGCTCCCTTGGTAGTTCATCAGGGAACAGCGGATCAGCTTATCGAAATTAGTTGGACTAAAGAGCTAGTTAGCCAGCTTAAGGCCAAAGGTTTAGAGGTTGGACTTTATCTTTATTCAGGCGAAAACCACAATTTAAATTTTTATAAAAATACTGGAGAAACAGCCAGAAAAAGAGATTTGGACTTCTTCAGCCACCAATTAAAAAATTAACCAATTATTAATTTATCTGGTGCTTACCAACTTTTGGCCAAAGTAGCTCTCAAAAAAGGTTTTCGGGTTAATCAGCTTTCCCCCTTCCCAGATTTGCAAGTGAAGGTGGGGTCCCGAGGACCAACCAGTTGAACCAACCTGGCCAATTAGAGAACCGCGATTAAGAAATTCGTTTTTCTTAACCTCAATCTTGCCTAAATGGGCATACAAGGAGCTCATACCATTTCCATGATTAACATAAATATGGTTACCATAACCCCAACGGCTATAGACAATTTCTTCGACATAACCTTCCATGATCGCATAGACTGGAGTTCCAGCTGGAGCGGCTAAGTCAATTGCCGGATGGAAAAGGTGGAAGCCTTGGGTAATCCTAAAGCTGTCCAAGGGCAAGCTAACCGATTGCTCAGTTTGGATTGCCGCTGGATCAATTTGAATTTGAGCCTGATTAGTCTCAATCGTGGTTTGAACGGCTGATAAAGAAGCCGGAAAAACCGCCATGGCCAGAACCGAAACAATCATTAGCGAGCCAAAGGCCTGCTTGATTTTCTTAAATTCGAAAATCTGATTGAAGAATCGGCTTGACGGCTTGATAATTGAGGTATAAGTTTTGACCGCCAATCTTTCGGCCAGAGCCTCAGCTTTGGGGCCAAAAACCTTTTTAAACTGGTTTAGTTTTTGTTTCATAAGACGGGTTAAGTTAGCCCGCTTGAAAAAAAAGTCCTGAACAATGAATTGCTCAGGACGAACGGGATTATAACCCAAGAAGTTAAAAAAGTCAAGCAAAAAGAAGAAAAAAGCCATTTTGAGGCTAGGTAGAGGCTAGCTTGAGGCTAAAGGAGAAAAGTAATAAAAGAATTTGAGGCTTGTAATAGAAGGGTAAAAGCTGATAAAATAGCCTCTCTAACTAGTAAGTTTTACTTTTACTATTTCTACATTTAAGGGGACTCAATGACAAACAAAGCAAAGTACGTTTACTTTTTTGGTGAGGGCAAAGCTGAGGGAAAAGGGGAGATGAAAGATACTTTGGGCGGTAAAGGCGCGGGTTTAGCAGAAATGACTAATACCGGTGTCCCTGTTCCTCCAGGTTTTACGATTACTACCCAAGTTTGCACTTACTTTTATGACCACCAGCACCAATACCCTAAAGAGCTAGCCCAAGAATACGAAAAAGAGATTACCAAGCTAGAAAAAGTGACGGGCAAGCATTTTGGGGACTTAAAAAACCCGCTTTTGGTTTCTGTTAGAAGTGGCGCCAAAATCTCCATGCCTGGGATGATGGATACGGTTTTGAATTTAGGTTTAAATGATAAAATTGTTGTTGGTTTGGCTAGGAAAACCAACAATGAATGGTTTGCTTACGATTCTTATCGCCGTTTTCTTTATACTTTTGGAGATGTGGTTTTAGGTTTGGGTAAAGAAAGCTTTGAAGAAATTTTATCGCAAAAGAAAGAAGAAGTGGCTGCCAAGCTTGATACAGATTTGAGTGTGAAAGATATCAAAGATTTGATAGCTAAGTATAAAGAGCTAATTAAAGAAAAAACCGGTCAAGACTTTCCCCAGGACCCTCGGGTTCAGCTAGATATGGCCAGAGATGCAGTTTTCAAAAGCTGGAATAATCCGCGGGCAATTACTTATCGAAAGTTAAACAAAATTCCCGATGAGCTGGGCACGGCTGTTAATGTTCAGACCATGGTCTTTGGCAATATGGGCAATGACTCGGCTACTGGGGTAGGTTTTACCCGCAATCCAGCCACCGGAGAAAAGGATTTTTATGGTGAGTATTTGACTAATGCTCAAGGCGAGGATGTGGTTGCCGGAGTTCGCACTCCTAAACCAATTGCCGAGCTTGAGCATGAAATGCCGGCAGTCTACAAGCAATTAAAAGAAATTAGTCAAAAGCTGGAAAAGCATTACCGGGATGTACAGGATTTTGAATTCACGATTGAGCAAGGCAAGCTTTATATGCTCCAGACCAGGACTGGTAAAAGAACCGCCCAGGCAGCCGTCAAGATTGCCGTTGATATGGTCCAGGAAAAGCTTATTACCAAGGAGGAAGCTTTGTTGAGAGTTGAGCCTGAGGCTTTGACTCAACTTTTGCACCCAGTCTTGGACCCGACAGCCAAATATGAGATTTTAGCCAAAGGCTTGCCAGCCTCGCCAGGAGCAGTTGTAGGCCAAGCAGTTTTTAGCTCAGAAGAGGCAGTTACTCATGGCGATACTGATAAGGTCATCTTGGTTCGCTTGGAAACCAATCCCAATGATATTGGAGGCATGGCAATCTCTCAAGGGATTTTGACTGGCCGGGGTGGAATGACTTCGCATGCGGCAATTGTGGCCAGAAGTATGGGTAAGTGTTGTATCGCTGGTTGTGAGGAAATTAAAGTTAATGAAAAAGAAAAGAAATTTACTGTTAAAGGAGTCGAAATCAAAGAAGGCGACTGGCTTACTTTAAATGGTAGCACTGGCGAGGTAATTTTAGGTAAAGTGCCCACGGTTGAACCCAGCTTAACCGGAGACTTTGGTGAGTTCATGAGCTGGGCTGATGAGGTTAGAAAGCTAGGAGTGAGAGCCAATGCTGA
>DATKVU010000175.1:0-18552 GCA_035529915.1 Clostridia bacterium | reverse complement strand
CCGCCGCTTTTTATTGGCGCCACTAAAATCCAGGCTTTCTGATAAGCCTCGCGGTTATCATCCACCTCTTCAATTAAAACATCTTTTTCATTCAGGTATTGAGAAAGAACTTGAGGGGCTATCTTGCCAGCAATCCAAAGCTTGGCATTTTTGATTTCTTTTTTAATCTTTGGCCAAACACTACTCATCAGAATCTCAGCCCCTTCCTTGTTTTGCATCCAATGAAAATCAGCTAAACCAAAAAGAATTGTCGGTACTCTCTCTTTTGCGTAAATAATCTTGCTAAACTGCTCAAAATCAACCCCATTGGGAACAATATAAATATTTTTTCTTGAGGTAAGCTCTTTTATATGTTTGGCGTCGTCCTCAGAAACCGCAGCCGTAAAATTAGCTGCCTTCCAAGAACGCAATTCCCAATACTTTAGTTTCCAAACATCAATCATTAAAATCGGTTTGAGCCAAAAAAGATACCAAGGCAACAACTCAACATAATGCTGGTAAACCCGATAAAAGATGGTTTGCTCAATAAAGACAACCGGGATATCGGTTTGAGGAATATAGGGCATAGTATAGAAGTTTTCGGCATGAATTAGATCATAATTTTCCCTATTAATCTCCTCCTCTACGGCTTTTTTTTCTTCATCAGAAAAATTTCTGATAACCAAAAAAGGGTAAGAGCTGAAAGCGGTTCTTAGAACATTCTTTATTGTCCAGGGTTTAGAGGGGCGTTCAAAAATTTTTACTTTTTTACAATATTTTTTTATTTCGCCAATATATTTTCTCTCGCTCTCATCTTTGATTAAAGAAAAAAGCGTAATCTGGTGTTTCTCACTCAAGTGTTTGATTAAATTAAAGGACCTTGTCTGCCCGCCTGAATGAGGAGGATAAGGGAAGTATGGGGTAAGCATTAATATTTTCATCTTAAGTCAAAAACCACATACTGGTTTGTTTCTTTTAAAAGAGAATGGTTATCTTTCAGGTACTGATAAAAACCTGTCGCTCTAATCTGGGCTACTTGAGTGGTAACGTAAAAAGCGGCTTCTTTGTTCACGAGCTTGTTGATTGTTTCCGGGTTGTTCTCATATTCTGATCCATATCCTACTGCCCAGCCGCGACGATTGCAATTGTAAAGCAGGGTTGGATCCGCCCCGTCGCCAGAAATTATTAGTGTCTCAGGGGGCAAATTTTGGTCAACAAAAACCCCCGCCAAATCTACTCCCGACTTTAACTCATAAAAGTGGCGCACTTCATACCAGGAGAAAGTCAGAGCAAACAGGGAAAAAGCCAAAACCACCACCCCAGTAACAATCTGGGGAAAAAAGCGTCTCTTGGGCAAAGAAAGCAAAAAATCAATCCCTTTGGCAGTAAAAAAAGCAATCGGTGGTAGAAAGGGAACCTGGTAGTAGTCGTGAGTAACGTTGCCTTTGGCAATCACCGTTACGTAAACCAGCAAAGCCAAAATCCAGCCGTAAAAAAGGTTTTCTTCCGGTCGGCCAAAGGCCAGCAACCCCACCCCCAAAAAAACCAGGCCATAAAAACCCAAAATCAGCTTACCGATTCTCTCGGCAAAAATCCAGTAGAAAAAAGAGCCCTTAAAGCGGATATTGCCTTCATTAAAAAGCCAGCTAGAGTAAGGCAATCCCTCTGGAAAACGTCTAACCCAAAGCCACCAGAGAGCAAACGGCAATAGGCTGGCTATAAAAAAAATCGCTGTCCTTTTGTTTTTAAATATCTTCAAATGGTCTTGTTGCCAAAAAAGCCAAGCTTCGGGCAGTAAAAAAACCAAGGCATAGGGTTTGGATAAAAAAAGAAGGCTGTTAAGAACAATCGCTCCCAAGAAATATTTGTTTTTATTTTTTTTCAGGTAGCGTTGGAGAAAAAACAAAGAAGCAACCGCATAAAAATTAAGAGGAATTTCCTGAAAAATTCCCCGGGAGAAAAAAACCGAATAGGGCAAAACCGCATAAATTAAAACTGTCAACAGAGCAATTTTTTGCCCTGTCAGGTCGGAAACCAGATAAAACAAAAAGGCAATTGTCAGCAGAGAGAAGGCAACCGAAGAAAACCGGAGCAAAGTTGCGCTATAGCCAAACACTTTTGAAAGCAGGGCCGGATAAACGTCAAAGGCTAAAGGGAAATCCTCAAAAAAATAGCGGTTAGGATTGGGTAATCCCTGGGAGTTGGTCGCCGCCAAGTTGTCCCATCGGGGGTGAAGAAGGTCAAAGTCCTCCTGGGCCAGGTTCCTGATAATCGCCGCCGTGTCTACCTGGCGCCAGGAATGATGATCCGCCAAAGGGGCTTTTATTTTATAAAGCCTCAAACCCAAGGCTAAAGCTAAGATAAAAAATAAAGCCAGAGTCTTTTTCTTAAGCATTTGGTTTTTTCGCTCGACTAAGGTCGATAACTCTCAATCCCACCCCAATCAATATCCAAAAGAAAAAGGCAATTTTGGAAGCTTCAAAGACATCAATAAAACTAGCATTAAAAAAGTAACCAATAGAGGCCCCCATAATTCCCAAAATTATCAATCTTTCCTCCCTCCTAAGAGTTGCTTTCCTTAAAAAGACCACAAACCTTCTTAAAATTTCCAAAAAGACTGCCAAAAGCGCCAGAGAGCCAAGCAAACCTATTTCTCCCAGCATTCTTAAGTAATCGTTATCAGTTGCGAGAGTGATCGACGAATAGCCAGTGCCTAAAATTGGGTTTTTGGCAAAGGCCCGCAAAGCTCTAGGCCACTCAACTTTCAAGCGAATATCAGTAGAGCGACCGGTGGCCAAGGAAACACTTTCCGGTTCAGGATAGGCGGATTCTGCTGCTACCGGCGTTGGCGTTAGAGTCGGAGTTGGAGTTGGAGTTGAAGTTGGTTTTCCTGGAACAGGAGTAGCAGTTTCTTTGGTAATCAAAGTCGGAGTCGGACTAGGCAAAGAGGCAATTTTTGGCCTGAGTTTAATTTTTCCTGATAAGAAACTTAAGTCTATTTTAAAAGTAGCGGCATATCTCTGACCCAAGTCATCAGAAAAGACCATTCCTAAAATAGAAAAAGCCAAAAAGGGAATTAGCCACCAGCGCTTTTTTCCAAACCAGAGTACAAAAGAAACAGACAGTAAATAAGCAACAAAAGAAATCCTTGAAGCGGTTAAAATTAAAACATAATAAGCCAATATTGCCAAAAGCAAAATTAAGGCCTTAGCTGCTTTCTTTTTGGCAATCATGATTCCGGCAAAGGCTAAAGGTAAAATCATGGCTAAATATGCCGCCAGATCATAATGGCCAGCAAAAGTAGAATTAATCCTTGCCCACCAAGTAAGCTTTAAAATCATTCCTTGGGAAAACTCTTTGTTCATGGTTGAAACTACTGGCCAGCCCAAAAATTTTTGCCCCAGGCCATAGAAAATGACTAAAAAAGTGGTAACCAGACTTAGCCAACCATAAATTTTAAGCTGCTTTAGATTTTTAAAGGAAAAATAGGCCACATAAAGTAATGAGATATATTCCAGCCTTCTTAAAAAGTGAAGAAAGGCCAAGTGAGGAATAATATTTTTAGTAATAAAAAGGGCACTGAGAAGAGAGAGAAGTCCAATGCCAAAGTACAAAGCCAATAGCAAGCTTAAGGAATCTTTGAGCAAGGAAAAATCCCTTTTGACTACTAGTCTTAATACAAAGGCACCCACTATAAAGGCGACAAAAACATCCTCCAAACGAATATGGACATAAGTCTCGGGAACTTCCCAAAGAGGAAATTTGGGATAAAGGGGAATAAAAAGCAGTAAAAAAGCGATTCCCCAAAAAAGATAGTTTCCTTTAATTGATTTTAAGAGCTTGGCCATAAGTTTCTTTTAAATAATTATCATTTTTTATCCAGCCAATAATCAGGGCAAAAGCTGCTTTTAGCTTAAGCATTGCCAGCAAAATTATCAATTCTGGTAAACTTTTGTGTTTGCGATAATAGTAAATTAAGCCCCGATAAATGTTTAAGATTGGCTCTCTTTTACCGCTTTTAGAACTGCCACGACCTAAGTGAATAATTTCTGCCTCTTTCAAAAAATAGGCTTTAAAAGCGGCTTTTTTGGCTCGATAAAACCATTCCACCTCCTCCATATACATAAAAAGCTTCTCGTCCAAACCACCGACTTTTTCAAAAACCTCGCTTCGGGCCACAAAAGCAGACCCCATTAGCCAATCAACTTTCTTTGACTCTTTTGGCGAACAACGGACAAAGTCACTTCCTCCTAAGTGTTCTTTAAAAAGCATCACAAAAGAGACTAAAAGACCGGGAAATCGGCCGCAGTTAGGCTGAGAAGTTTCGTCTTGATTAAGTAGCCTTGGCCCAGCAATAGCAAACTCCTGGTTTTTGTCCAAAAACCGAGTCAATTTCTCCAAGGCGCCCGGTTTAACAATCGTATCGGAATTTAAAAGCATTATATATTCACCCTTGGCTACCTTAATGCCAATGTTGTTGCCTTTGGCAAAACCTAGGTTTCTAAGGTTTTCAATCAGCTTAACTTGGGGAAACTCTTTTTTAACCATTTGAGGAGAACCATCACTCGAACCATTATCAACGACAATTATTTCAGTGATCAGCGACCGGTTACCAGCTGTCGGTTTTTCTTTACTGGTCACTGATAACTGATCACCGATAACCGACCGTAGGCATTGCCGAAGCAGTGTTTTAGTATTCCAGGAAAGAATGATGATGGAAAGCCTTACTTTTCTTTTTGCCATCTTAAGTAGATTCCTCTAAAGCCATAAATAATTCCCCAAATTGAGACCAAGATTAAGTAATAAACCAAAAGCCTTTGCCAAAGCGCTGACTCTTGATAAAAAAGCGTTATTTTAAACTGGCAGGTTTTACCATTAACCACTAAAATATTCTTTTCCCTGTCTTCCGGTTTGGTAAAAGGATCATTGTTCCACTCAAAACCGCTGACAAAGACTGATTCGCGTAGGGGATGAACAATTTCTTCAACATAAGTTGACTGTTGTGTTTCTCTTAGAACCTCCCGAATTCTTTCTGGAGGGTGGTTTAGTTTATAAGTAGGAAGAGGAACATTAAAAAAAGGCGAACGGGAAAAATAGCTAAAGTAAAAATCAATTACCTCTTCTCGGGACATATCAGTATAATAAGCGGAAACATTGGCAATTTGGACCGTATCTCCCGGTTCAGTTGATTTAATAGAATTTGGTAAATAAGGGAAATCCTTGGGTGCTGGTAAGAGCAAATAAAAAGTCCCAAAAACAAATAGAAGCAAAAATATAATAATGATTAATCTCTTTGACATGGCTAAACACTTATTACTGAAATAGTCTTGATCGGCCAAGCATATATTTGAGGTCTTTATTCATTCTCTCGCCAATTTCTTTTGCCGGCACTCCACCGACAATTTTAAAGGGTTCCACATCTTTCGTAACCACTGCCCCGGCCGCCACTACAGCGCCTTTGCCGACTTTTACTCCTGGCAGAATGATTGCCCTGGGACCAATAAAGACATAATCGCCTATTTCTACCGGCTGTTCAATTGCCCGAAACTCTTGGCTCTCCAAATCATGCTCAGAATTATAAATCAAAACCTGCGAAGCAATATCAACATGATTGCCGATCCGAAGTGGTGAGCGGCCATCCAAAAAAGCTTGCTCGCCCACTAAAGTATCCTCGCCAATGGAAATCCCGGCAGGCTTAAAAAATCTGGCTCCAAAGTGAATTTTGCTTCCTCGACCTAGCTTTACTCCGACTACCCGGTAAACCAGCTTTCGCCAAAACCAAAATGGGCAATAGCCGGTCCAGTCCACTAAAAGCAAAACAAAGTCTTCTCCCCAGCTAACCACTCTCCTGGCAACCCTGGATAAGACCTGACTAAAGCCCAGTTTCTTGCCATTTTTGTCAACAAAAACTAGACCTTTTGCAGTCAGACGAATATTTTCAAGCATATAATTTTTAATCCGTTAATCTTTTAATTTGTTAATAATTAATTCGTTTTAATGTCTCTAATATTGTTTTCGCGCATCTCTCCCAAGAAAACTTCTTTACCTGTTTTAAACCTAAAGCAATTATCTCATCTCTACTTTTTTTATTCAAATTTAAGACTTTTTCTATGGCGCGGGCAATATCTTGGAGTTTTTGGGGATCACAATAAATTGCCGCTTCCCCGCCTACCTCAGGTAAACTTCCAGCTTTAGCCGCCACCACTGGCACTCCCAAACCCATTGCCTCAGCCACTGGGATACCGAAGCCCTCATAAAAAGAGACTAAAACAAAAGCTTTGGCACCGGTAATTAAGTAAGGCTTTTCTTCCTCATCAAAAAAACCGGTAAAAACAACCTTTTTCTCCAGATTCAAGCTCTTCACTTTATTAAAGATCCCCTCATACAACCAGCCCTTTTTACCGGCAATAACCAAGGAAACATCGCTGGAAACCATACTAAAAGCTTTCACCAGGCCTTCAAGGTTCTTTTTAGGCTGCAGCGTCCCTAAGTACAATAAATAATCTCCTTTAATCCCATACTTCCTCTTAATTTTGGCAATCTTTTCTTGTTTGTCAGTTATTTTAAAACGATCATATCCTGGATAGGCAACGGTTATCTTATCTTTAGGATATTGATAAAACTTGATTATTTCTTGTTTGGAAAACTTCGAAATCGTGATAATCCGGTTGGCGTTTCTGACCGAATACTCTTCCCAGCGCTTTAGCTGATAAAGGTCTTTTTTAGCAAACTGCTCCGGCTGATGATGATGCCAAAGGTCCATAATCGAAATCACGGTGGGAAAAGGGGAGAGCCGGGGAGCATAATGGCTGGGGCTATAAAAAACCTTAAGCTTTTCTCTTTGAGTAAAAAGTTTGAACGGCAAGGATACCTGAGTCCATAATTTACTCGGACCAAAAACTTTATACCTCCAGCCTACTCTTTCTTCAGGTAAATCATCTCTTGGGGGCTCTTTAAGATAAACCAGGTAAGAGTTTTGCTGGTCAATTTTCTCTAATTCTTTAACTACATTAAAAGCAAACTGACCAATGCCCACTCGATTTTTTTGATTAGCTTCGTTTGCATCAATTCCTATCAACATCTTTTTTATTTAGTTTATAGATTATAACCTTATCAGTCTGCCAAGTTCTAATAATTTCTCCAGGATTAAACTCGGTTATCTCCCAATTCTTGACTTGTAGGGGTTGGCTTTCAGCTGTTTCATCAATAAAATAGAGATATTCAGCCTGATTATACTCAGTCGGTCCCAATGCTTTTTTCCCAAAAATTTCCACCAAATATCGGTATTCAGATGCAGTGCTCCAAAATGGCGTTTCTCTTTTTAAAAAAAGGTTAAATTTGCCATCTTGTTTGCTATCTTTGGCAATCGCCCCAGCGATATTGGTAATTTTATCAAGGTTCCTTTCTGTTTTCTCAAAATTTACTCTTTTTATATTAAACAAACAAAGCCCGGAAACTAAAAAAACCAGCAGCGCTGACCTCACTAAACCTTTTTCAAAAATATCTACCGCAAGAGAAGAAAAAAGAATAATTGGTAGAGGAAAAATAAAGATAAAATAGTAATCTGCCAAATAGCCTTTATAAAAACTGGAAAATAAAAGGGCAAAAAGAATTAGTCCTAACAAAAAGTATTGTTCTTTTTTCAAAGTTTTTTTAATCGCCAGTATAGTTATCAAAACAGCTGTAAGTGATAGAGAAAAGGGCAAATATTGGACAAAAAGAGGAGAAATTACTGCGTAAAGAGTCTTGGTAAAAAACTCAAACGAGCTCCAAAATGACCAAGGAGGAACTCCCATAATATTCCTTATCTCATCAGCTGAGCCACCAGTCAAATAATTGACAAGCCCTCTAAGGTTTACCCAACCATGCCTTAAGTCAAACAATAAAAGAGGAGAACAAAGTAGTCCAAAAATTGGAATTCCCAATAAAAAATGCTTTCGGTAAAAAGGGGGGTTGATTTTGTAGAACAAGAAGACCAATATGCTAAAAAAAATTAAAACCATGGCCGAATAATGCAATTGAATCGAAAGGCCAAGAAAAAGGGCTAAAAAGCCAAAATCAGAAAGCTTTTTTTTTAAAAGCCATCGCCAAAGAAAAAAAACAGAAAGCAGGCTGAAAAAAGGCAAGAGAGTGTAATTGCCGCTTGTCCTAGAGTAAGCAACCACTGGAGGGGAAACTGCATAAAGAAAAGCGGCGACAATGGCAATCTTTTTGCTAAAAAAATTGCCAGCAACAAGATAAACCAAAATAATTGTCAGTAAAGCAAACAGTATTGTCAAATAAACCGGGCCCAAAGGAGAAAATCCAAATAAAACTAGTGGGGGAATAATAAAATAGTAATAAAAAGGACCTAGATAAAAATCTCCTCCACTTGCCCTGGGGCCAATCAGAGTTAGTTTTTGATCAACGATTATTCTTTTGGCTACCAGAGCATCTCTCCCCAAGTCGCCATTAAAGTCAAAAGTCTCAGAAAGCCTGTAAGCCCGAAGCAAAAAGCCTAACCCTAAGGCCAGTAGCAATAAATAATAAAGATATTTATCTTTCCAGTTTATAAATGGTAGTACCATTTTTAAGCTGCCATTGATTAACAACCTTGCCAGGACCAAACTCTTTAATCTCCCAAAACTTGAGTGCTAAAGGATTGTCAATTCCCTCCTCTGCAATTAAGTATAGCACTTGAGCCTCCTTAAAATTGTCCCAATGAAGGGGTTTAAAACCTTTTCTTTCGACAAAATAGCCATAATCAACCGCATTGTGATCCCACCTGATGTCTTCCCGGACAATCCCCCGTCGATAATAGTTTTCCCAAGTCCCAGGGCTGTGATAAATTGCTGCTAAATTGAATTTTACTTCCTTTTTAAGGTCATCACTGATTACTTTAGCCACTTGGACAAAATCATTTCTAGTCCTTACTGGAGGCCGAAAGATAATTTTTGAGGTTCGGTAAAAAAGCCAGCCGGCCAATAAAATAATTCCCCCATAAAAAAACCATTTCCCTTTTTTGGGAAATTTTGGAAAACTCCAGCTTAAAGCCGAGGCTAAAAGAAAATAGGGCATCGGCAACAAAAAAACTAAATAGAAAAAAGAAAAGCCTTTGGGATAAAAAAGGGAACCAAAAAGACTAAAAAATATAAAAAATAAGCTCAGGGCAGCTAGGAACTCTAAATTCTTTTTTAGCAGTCTCCAAATTATTACTATATTCAAGAGAGCAAAAATGAGAAACGACAAAGGTCTTAAATTATAAAGAAAAGTACCTTCAAAAATTGACCAAAAAGACGAAAAAAATTCTATTATTTTATTTAAAAGATTGATTTTTGAATTTCCTTCTTGAAAAAAACTAGCCATAATCGCTTTTGGCATAATCCAGTGGTGACGAAAATTAAAAATTAAGATGGGTAAGTTTAAAAAGAAAAAAGCAGAAAAACCTAATAAAAACGCCTTTACATTTTTATAAAGTTCGTGTTTAAAAAAGATAAATAAAGTAATTAAGATTGGAGGAAACAAGAGCAAAGCCGAATAATGAAGCTGAATTGCTATTCCCAGACTGGCAAATAAAGCTAGAAAATAAACTAATAAATTTTTTTTCTTCACTTTAATCTCATTAATCAAATAAATTATTGAAATCGAGAAAAAAGGCAAAGTGCTTAAATTCCAAGCTCTTCTGGTTAATTCAACCACTATTGGCGAAACAGCATAAAGCAAGCAAACGCTAAGAGCAATTTCCTTTTTGGATATTTTAGAAATCAGCTTATAAAGCAACAAAATAGAGATTGTATTGATGATTCCGGTCGCCATATCTATCCCTGAAGGGTCAAAATTAAAAAGCAAAAGAGGCAGCGCCATCAAATAGTAATAGCCCGGTCCTAAAGTCACCCCAGGAATACTGCTTTGGGGTCCTACCAGGGGAAACTTTCTTTCCGTAAAGATTCTTCTTATATAAGTAGCATCCCTAGCCTGATCATAAGTAAATAAATCCAGCCGCCAGCTGCCCCAAAGGCGTAGGAATGCAGCCAGTAAAATAATCAAAACCAGTAAAATCTTGTTTTTATCTTTCAACTTTCTTTTCCAACAGATAAACTACAATTCCTTTATCTGTTTCCCAAGAACTAATTATTCTTTTAGGATTAAAAGTCTTTATTTCCATTATCGGGGAATCCATCACTTCCGACTTCCCTGTTTCGTCAACCACAAAAAGAAATTGAGCTTTTCCATAATCCTCCGGAAACCAATCCAAAGCTCGTTTTTGATAGAAAGTTTCCGTAAAATAGCGATAGTCAACCGCAGCCCTATCCCAGCGATCAAGATCTTTCTGGATAGTGGCAATATTAAAAGATTGACCTTGGGGGACATTGCTTGAGATTATCTGAGCTACTTTTTTTAAATCACCAAAGTCTCTCCAAGTAGGAGCCAAAACGGTTGTGTTTTTTAAGTGAACCAGCAAGATAAAAAAGAAAGGAATTAAAGCAAAAGCTTTTGACTTTTTGTAGATCAAGGAAAATAAATATCCAAAAAGCAAAAAAGGGATAGGAAAAAGAAAAAGATAATAAAAAAATTGAAGCCCTCCCCGATAAAACCAAGAAACAACAATTCCCCAAAAAAGCCAAACCCAAATCATTTTTAAAGAAAGCTTTTTTCTTTCCCAAAAACTAAGCACGATGATTAAGCCTAAAATCAGTAGCCCCCGGCAGCTAAAAGAAATCGAAAACGGCTTTTGGGCAATAACTGAGATCGGCAGTTTAAGAGAAAATAGCTCTTTCAAATTGCCCGAAAAACCCAAAGGAGCACCATAACCAACATAAATTTTGCCGGAAATCAAGACTGCAAAAAGGGCCACCAAGGAACTAAGACTATTTTCAACTATTTTTAGCAAATTAAAACTAATTTTTTGGCCACCAATGAAAAAATCTTTTGCCTGAGTAAAAAGAAAAAAATTATGCCTTAGTTCAAAGAGCAAAAGCGGGCCAATAAAAAAGATTATTAAACCCAAACTTCCCAGCAGTCCCAAAAGTTTTTGTTTCTCCCGACTTTTAAAAAAATGATAAAACCAAGAAAAAATAAAAAGCGGCATTAGGGTCCAAGCGCCAAAGTGCAAATTCAAACAGTAACCGTAAAAACCAAAAGACAAAAGAAAGTCTCTGAGTTTTCTCTCTTTATAGTAACGATATAGAAAGTAAAAACTGATTAAAATAAAGAAAGGCAGGGTGTTGGGATTCCAAGCTCTTCTGGTCAGCTCTACTATTAGAGGGGAAACTGCCCAAAGTCCGGCACTAAAAATACCGCTCGGACGGCCAAATATTTTGTTGGCGATAAAGAAAACTAAAGGAATGCTTAAGACGCCAACGCTAGCCGAGTAAATATCAATAGCAATTGGATTAAATCTAAACAACCAAAGAATTGGAGTAACCGTATAGTAATAAAAAGGCGGTAAATACATTCCCGGCAAAGAAGTTTGAGTCCCCAAAAGTCTTAATTGTCCATCAACAATCATTCTTTTGACGTATAAAGCGTCTCTGGACTGATCAAAAGTAAAATATTGCAACTGGGCTATGCCTTTAAATCGCAAGACAAAGGCAATAAGCATAAAAAGAACAAGAAAGATAATTTGCCAATTTCTTTGTAAATACTTTTTAAAGTTCATTGTTTATTTTAGTAATTTATAAATTTTTTGACCGGTTTCCGCCTGCCAAACTTTTTCGACTCTTTTGGGCTCAAAACTTTCCATTTCCATTCCCCTAAGGCTTAGCGGGTCTTTTAGTCGGCCCTCATCAACTAAGTATAGAATACTAGCCCTTTGGTAGTCCTTAATCTCCCAATCCTTTAAAGGAAGATTAAATTTGGTTTCTAAGAAATAACGATATTCAAGGCCATTTTTTTCCCACCTTGAGCTATCTGCCGGATTGCTAACAATGGCAATTTCTTTTCCCTCAAGATAATCATCAGCAATTATCTTACAAGCCGGCAAAAAATAACTTTCCGGCCTGGTTTCGCTCTTTATTCCTCCTGGCAAAAGGGAGAAAACCGAAATAATCATTACAGCTGAAATTGAAAAAATTTTTCCTTTTCCACTATTTCTTGCTTTATAGAAATTAAAAATAAAGAAAGTGAACAACAAAAAAAGAAAAGGAAAAAGGATTAGATAATAGTAAAAATAGAAAGAAGAAACTGGAAAAAAAAGCCTTACTAAAAAGCCCATCAGCCAAAGAGCGGCAATATATTTGGCTTTTAAGGGAAACCTTTTAAAATAGTTGCTAAAAGCAAAAACAGAAAAAGCAATTATTAGAATTGTAAAGAACAACTTGAGCTTGTCAAAAGAAGTTGCTGTTAACCCAAAGCTGACACGGCTAAAAGCAGTAATATTTGAAGGCCTAATAGTTAAGTTCTGGACCTGAAAAAGACCAGAGAATAAAGTTACCGGAACCTTAACTAGATCAAAAAACAAGTGTGTGAGCCTTATTAATAAAGATGAGAAAAAGGGTCCTTGTTTTTGGCTGGTTAAATATGAGAGGGCGGCTTTGCTTATCGGAAAACGGTGTCGAAAGTCAAAGGCCACTAAGGGAAAAACAATCAACAAAGGAGCAAGAAAGGAAAGTAAAACTCTTTTATTCAACCCAAAGACTTTAATTTCATGATAAAGAAGATAAACTGCTAAAGGAACAAAGGCAATCGCGGTCAAGTGCAAACCAATTGCCCAAGATAACGAAAAAATCGCCCAGAAAAGATAAGTTTTTTTACGACTAAATAGATAGCGTTCTCCTGCCAGAGCAAAAAAAAGAATAAAAAAAACCAGCGTGTTCGGATTCCAGGCATGGCGGTTAGTCTGAATTAAGTAGGGATTTAGGGCAAAGGCAAAACTAGAAACTAAAGTTGGTATCTGGCCAAAAAAATCCTTAGCCAAGAGATAAAAAAGATAAATCGAAGCAATTCCCAGCAAAGCGGTGTAAAAGTCCGGACCAAAAAGATGAAATTTGAAGAGCCATAAAAAGGGGATAAGAGAATAATAATAAAATGGCGGCAAGAAAAATCCAGGGGCAATACTGACTGTCGGCCCGACCAAAGTCAGCTTGCCGTCAACAACCATTTTCTTGATAATCAGATAATCCCTGGCCTGATCATAAGTAAAATATTGCCCGCTTTCAATTTGCCAAAGCCGGAAAAAAGCACCGACAAGAATAATAGCGATTAAACAAAGTCTTTCTGGAGTCAAAAATTTCTTAATCATTCGACTAAAGAATGGTAAGCCCTCAAGGTTTGAAGAGCGGCTTTTTCCCAACTAAATTCGCCTGCTCTTTTAAACCCTTTTAGCCTCAACTCTTCTTGAAGTTTTCTGTTACGGACAACCTGAGAAATTGCGTTAGCAATACTTTCAGCCTTTTCCGGCTCTACTAAAATTGCCGCCTTGTCGGCTACTTCTTTCATTGCTCCCAAATCTGAAGTAATTACCGGACACCCCGAAGCCATTGCCTCCAAAATCGGCAAACCAAACCCTTCGTAAAGTGAAGGATAAACAAAAGCTTTAGCTCCACTATACAGCCCCACCAAATCTTCTTTTTCTACAAATCCCAGTATCTTCACTTTCGATTCTAGCTTTGAGTTTTGAGTCCCCCATCCGTATTTTCCGACAATAACCAAGGAAAGGTCTTTGTTGGTACCGGCAATTTCGGCAAAAGCCATTACTAGTCGGTCTAGATTTTTTCTTGGTTCTCTAGTGCCAACAGACAAAATATACTCTCTTTCTATCCCAAACTTTTCCTTGGCCGCTTTAATTTCTTTTTCGCTGCGGGGAGAATAAAATGGATCGGCCGCCTCATAAATTACCCGAACTTTTCTTTCTGGAATTCCCAAAATCTCAACAACATCTTTTTTAGTTGTTTGAGAAACCGCGATAACCAAATCCGAGTAGTGCTTTACAAAATGAAGTTTTCTTTTTTGATTGGCAACAATATCATGCCCACCGCGCCTAATGAAAGTCTCGGGATGCTTAAAAACCGCCAAGTCATGAATAGTGGTCACTCTTTTTGCTTTCCTTGTCGGCGGCTCCAACCAATCAGACGAGTGAAAAACATCCAAAGGCCCGGTAAAAGCTTCAATCGGTAAAACATGAACTCCGTTCCATAAAAATTCCAGCAGCTTCGGCGGTAAAAAAGAAAACTTTTTTTGAACATTTTTCACTTCCAGACTTTTCACAAACTCATTTAAAGGCTGGCGATTGCGTAAAGAAGAACCAAAAAGAACAAATTCCTCGTTTGGGGCGACTTTTACCAGTGACTCCACCAAAAAACGAGTGTAGCTAGCCACTCCTGTTCCCTGGTAAACTATTTGACTGATATCAATGCCAATCCGCATAAAAATCCTCTTTCTCAAACTCCCAAAGCGGAATTTGATTAAAGCTTATCTCTTTTATTTTACTATAACCTTGAGACTCAAGCGATTTTAAAATCCTCTCTCCTGGATCAAACAAATCCACCAAATAGCGAATAAAATAAACCTTTTTGGTTTGTAAGGCCAGCTGGGGTTCAGCGCCAACGACTTTAATCCCCTTACTCGCTGTAATTAAATTCAGCTGGCTCTTGGGATCATAATATTCAATCGGCCAACTGGAAATTTCCGAAGGCAGAATGACCGTCGCTTTTTGCTGGCGGTTTAAGAAATAAACCGCTCCCCGCCAGTCTTCGCGATGAAAATAGGGATTGAAGTAATAAGTCAAAAGCCCGAACAAATTAACCAAGATAACCAAGATAAAAGCGCCTACTTGCACCCGGAAGTTTTTAGTCTTTCCTATGCCTAAAGCAAGCAGCAGATAAAAAGCGGGTAAGACCAAAAGCAGTCTAAAGGGCTGATAGTTGGGAATTAGAGCGGAAATCAGCCAGGAAATTGCCAAGGGCACCAAAAGCCATAAGAAAACTTGTTTCTGCTTTAAGGCTTTGGAAAGAAAATATCCATAAATCAAGGCTAATCCTCCAGCCAAAGCGGTATAAAGAGTCTTGTTAAAAATAGTAATTCGGCCTAAGCTGAACTTCACAAAAGTCAAGGGCAAAGCTTTGAGAAAAGAAAGATTTACCAGTCTTCCCCATTCGGGCAAAGCTTGGGTTGCTAAAAAGCCAGTTTTAAGTTGGGTCAAGAGCATTGGTAACCAAGGAAGATAAAGAAGAAAAAACAAGCAGAAAATGAGCAAAAGCTTGACTTTTTTCTTCAAAAGCAAAATTATTGCCTGAACTAAAAGAACCAAAAAAGCGTAATAGTCAGCATACAAAGCCAATAAGGTAAAGACAAAATAGGCCAAGGCCGTCGAGTTTTTAATCTGAGGCTTTTTTTGCTTGAGAGTTTTAAAAAAGAAATACATTGAGCCAGTTGCCAAAAGCGTTACCAGGGCGTACATTCTTGCCTCTTGGGAATAATAGATATGGAAAGGAGCGGTCGCCAAGAGCAAGGCAATCACTAAACTAAGTTTTTGGCTTTTGGTCAAAAGTTTGGCAATTAAATAAAGAAAGTAAACAGTTGCCACTCCAAAAAAGATCGAGGGCAAACGTAAGGCGACTTCCGAAAATCCAAAAATTCTTGTCCAAAAATGCATTAAAAAGTGATAAAGCGGCGGATGAAAGTCTCCCTTAATTTCTTGGAAAATATAGCCCAAGCTTTTCTGGGCCGTGATTGCTTGAACTGCTTCATCAAGCCAAAGCGATTGATTGAGATTTACTAATCTTAAGATAAAAGCAAGGATGATAACTAAGTAAATCACTCCATCCCCCAGGTTAACAGTTTTTGATATTCTTTAACCAATTTTTCGGTTGAATACCTTCCGATTACTGTTCTACGACCCGCTTGACCAATTTCTCGGTATTTTTGGGAATTAGCAATCAGCTCTAAAAGAGTCTCCCCAAGCTTGTCTGAATTACCAGCGGGGACAGTTAGCCCATTTTTTCCGTTGGTGACGACATCATTAAGGCCTCCTATATTGCTGACAACCACCGGCACTCCACAAGACATTGCCTCCAGCACAGACAAAGCCGTTCCCTCCGGATGGATGGAGGGATAAACAAAAATATCGGAAACCTTCAGCATATCAGCAACCCGTTCCCTTGTCTGAGCACCTAAAAACCTGACATTTCTGATTTTGTTTTCTTTGACCATTGACCTTAATTTGTCCTCAACCGAATCTGACTGATCTCTTCCAGAGCCAATCAAAACCAGAATTGCTTTTTTGGTCTCAATCTTAGACCAGGCTTTTAAGAGGAAAGTCAGTCCTTTTCTTTCCACCAATCTTCCGCAAAAGCTAACAATCACTCTCTCGATGGGCAAGCCATACTTTTCTCTAATTTGTTTTTTTTCCGTCAAGGATTTTACTGGCCTAAAAAAAGAAGTATCAACACTATTGGTAAAACTTTTTATCTTCAACTGGCCAATACCAAAATCCAGCAGCTCTTTTTTTACTTGAGGAGTTTGGGCAATAAAAAGGCTGGAAAGTTTGACCACCAAGAGCCTTAGTTTGATTAAGGGGTGAACAAATCTTTTTGGAGAAAGAGCCGCCGGACCAGTGAAAAAAAGCTCTCCAGGAGTTTCCACTTTTGAGATTACTTTTTTCCCCAAGACTTTCCCTACTAAAATTGCAGTCGAACCAAAAATATTGACCAGTCCTCCGTTAATATAGTAAGTGTTCCAATGTTTAAAATTGATAAAGAGAAAGGCTGCCAATCTTAACCCGACAAGATATTCCCCAACCTTACCCAATCCAGCTGGCCCAATCCGGAAAACCCGAAATCCTTCCTTAAAAGTTTCCTTTTCTGAGATATCGTTCCGCCATTTTTTAGTTACAATATCGACTGTCAAACCATTTCTTAGCAAACCCGAAGAAAGCTGATAGGATTGGGTTTCCGCTCCTCCGCTAAGAGGAAAAAATCTTTCAATCACCATTAAAACTGATGGTTTCATTTTGACTCGAACCCCCAAGAATATAGTTCGACCGGCCAATGATTCCATGAAGGAGAAAAATCAGCCCATATTTCTCTTTTTTCTAATGATAGGTTTTCTCTTGCATATTCAACTAACCCATCCGGGTAAAACCTGAAGTTGTGCTCAAGCAGAATCAAAAAACCCTTAGGATAATCTTTTTGAACTTTTATAAAATCATCAACAGACTGAATAAAAGTATAGTTCGTCAAGGGGTTTCTTTTCAAAATTGAGTCCACATTTTTTCTCGGAACAAAGCCGTTGACCCCTTCGCCAAGATACCAAGCCGGAATTTCTTCATCAATATCGACAATGGCAATTTTATTTTGATCAACACCAATAAGCTTTTCCCGAATTTTGCCATATATGGCCTTGTAGTCCACCTCGGGAATCTCTTGCATATCAAGATTAACCGAATAAAAGTTTCTAGGCTTTAAGGAAAACTTATTACCGTTGGCGACAATAAAAAAAGTGAGAAAAAGCAAGACCAATTTACTTTTTTGGCCGTTATTCAAGATTGTTTTAGAGATTTGCTCTAATGAATAAGCGGTCAGTAAAAAAAGAAAGGGGAAAAGGGGAAGAACGTACTTTTCAAAGGGAACATAAAGTAAAAACGAAGCCGAAGACAGATAAATTCCAAATATTGAAGCAAATAAAATCAATTGTTTTTTATTAGAGGCGTAATTTTTAAGTCTCATGTATAGAAAAGCCAACAGGCTTAAGAAAGAAGCTAGAGTATATTGGCGCCAGAAAAGTGAATGAAAGTAAGAAACAAAAGATTCTCTAAAATTAAACAAGCTGATAATTTTTTCGGACATTAAAAGGTTTGTAATCATAAGAAAATTGGTAAAAATCAGAAGAACAGCCGTCGTCGCCACCAGTGAAAAAACGGCTAGTTTTTTTCTAAAAAGTAATTTCAGCAAGCTCCCCTCAAATAAGATGAAAACGATGGAAATCGGGATTAAGTTTATTCCTAATGGATGAGTTAGAATGCTTAATAGCAACAAGATTAAGAAAAAAATTAAATCAAGTATTTTCTTGGTTTTGGAGAAACGATATAAAAATAAGATTGCCAGGACAAAAAATAAAGTCAATAACATATATCCTCGCGCTTGTCTGGACCAAGAGATTAAAATGTAAGAGAAAGAGGTCAAGGCTGAAGCGCTTAAAGCGACTCCTCGATTGAAAAATTCCTTACCAATAAAAAAAACTGCCAAAATTAATGCGCCTCCGGCGACAACTTGGGGAAATCTAGCAGCAAATTCATTTTCTCCAAAAAATTTCATGGATAAGGCAGTCAAATAGACAGTGGAATAATAAGCATTTTCCTTGTAGCCAGTAACTGATATTTGTGGGACTCCTGTTTGCAGCAGCCCTCTGGCAAATCTAGCAGTTGATGCTTCATCGGACCAAAATGAATAGTTGCTCCTCAGCCCTTGCAAACGAAGAATTGAACCTAAAAGTACCAGGATAAATAAAATAAAAAGGGTGGATTTACTGCTCTTTGGCTCTTTCATTTCAACACTCGCCAAACAAAATAGTTGTTAATTAAAAAGCCAAATGACTCTGCTGCGGCAACCGCCCAAGCAGCACCGATAATTGACCAATTGGGAATCAGCAACAAGCATA
>DATKVU010000174.1:0-2459 GCA_035529915.1 Clostridia bacterium | reverse complement strand
AATTGTTGGTATGATTTTGGTTCAAAGAACCAGCTGGCATAGTGCCAACATTGCCCTTAAAAATCTCAAAAAAGCAAACCTTTTATCTACTGGAAAAATAGCGGAGCTTAAAACCTTAGAATCACTAAGCCAGCTTATCCGGCCGGCGGGTTTTTATCAGTCCAAACCAAAACGCCTTTTTGATATTTGTACTTTCATTATTGCTCAGGGAGGGATGGAAGAGCTTGCCAAAAAGGAAATAGAGGAGGTTCGCCGACATCTCCTTAGTATTAAAGGTATTGGCCAAGAAACTGCCGACACAATTTTGTTGTATGCCCTGGACAAACCAATTTTTGTCATTGATGAATACACTCGCCGTTGGCTGGAAAAAAATGGTCTAACAGAAGAAAAAGATTACATGAAATTGCAACAATTTTTCCATGACAGCCTCAAACCAGACTTAAATATTTACAGGAATTTTCATGCTCTAATTATTGTCTGTCAGCGAGGTAAAGAGAAATCGGTGATGGAAATAGTCTAATTTAAAACCTAACTACTTTTTCCCAGGGAAACTCTTCCCGGCCGAAGTGACCATAAGCGGCGGTTTTCTCATAAATTGGCTGGAGTAAATTTAGGCCTTCAATAATTCCTCGAACCGAAAGGTCCAAAATTTTACCGGCAAAATCTTCAACAATCTTTAACTTTTTCTTTTCTGTGCCAAAGGTTTCAATTGCCACTGTAATTGGTTTAGCCAGGCCAATCACATAAGCAATTTGGACTTCACAACGCTCTGCTAAACCATTGGCAACAATGTTTTTAGCTAAATATCGAGTCCCATAAGCACCGCTTCTATCTACTTTGGTTGGGTCTTTACCGGAGAAAGCTCCACCGCCGATTCTGGCCATTCCTCCGTAAGAATCAACCACAATTTTCCTGCCGGTGACGCCGGTATCGGTGGCTGGACCGCCAATTTCCCATTTGCCAGTGCCGTTTAAAATACAATCTTCTTCTTTAACAGTAAACCCATATTTTTCTAAAACCGGGAGAACTACTTTTTGGTAAAGGTCTTTTTTGGCCTGGAGATTCTCGACTGTCGGCTCATGAGGAACTGCCAGAACCACTTTTTCGACTGAAACTGGTTTAGCTTTTTCATATCTGACCTTGATTTCACTTTTCCCGTCCGGTCGAAGATAGGAAAGGCCGTTTTTTTCTCTCAATTCATCCATTTTTTCTACTAAGCGGTGGGCAAGGACAATCGGTAAGGGCATTAATTCTTTGGTCTCCTTGACTGCATAACCAAACATCATTCCCTGGTCGCCGGCGCCGCCAGCGTCAGCTCCCAGGGCAATATCCGAAGATTGCTGGTGGATATAGACCGAGATGGGCGACTGGTTAGTAAATTTAAACTCAGGTTTGGTGTAGCCCAATCTTTTGACGACTCCCCTAGCAATTGCCTTATAATCAAGCTTTTGGGGACAACTGACTTCTCCAGCCATGACAATTCTGTTTTCTGTTACCAAAGACTCAACTGCCACTCGGGATTGGGGAAAAGCAGCAATGGCGGCATCCAAAACCGCATCAGAAAGCTGGTCACAAACTTTATCCGGATGACCGGCTGCCACTGATTCTGAGGTGAAATATTGATAATTCATAAAAAAAGCTCCCCAAAAGAGAGCTTGTTTGGCTTTTCCCACTTCGCTAAAGCTTCGCGGGACGTATCTTCCCTTTTGGGTCCAGATTTAGCACCCTGAGCTTGTCGAAGGGTTGCTGGACGGATTATCGGGCTGGTTCCCTCCCCATCCTCTTGATACTTAAATTGTTACTTCCAAGTTAACTATGATTTTTCCTGGTTGTCAAGAAGTATCTTAGCCGCTACAATTTCTTTAGATGTCTCAAAGAGATTTGCCCAAAGCCCCTTCTTTTTGGAAAATACTCGGTCCTTCTTTTATCTTTTTGGGTCTTTCTCTCGGAAGTGGCGAGTTAATTTTATGGCCGTTTTTGGCGGCCAATTATGGTTTGGGGATTTTGTGGGGGGCGTTACTGGGAATTACTTTTCAGTTTTTTATGAACATGGAGATTGAACGTTATGCATTGGTTTTCGGCGAGAGCATTTTTGTCGGCTTTAGAAAACTTTGGCGAGCTTGGCCAGCTTGGTTTATTGTCTCTACTTTTATTGCCTGGGGTTTGCCGGGCTTTTCGGCGGCCGGCAGCCAGATTCTTAATCAGATGATAGGGCTTGGCAATGAGACTTTGGTGGCGATTGGCTTGCTTTTGCTAGTGGGAATAATTTTGAGCATCGGCAAAACTTTGTATCGGACAATGGAGATTTTCCAAAAAAGTGTTATTTTATTGGGAATCCCTTTTATCTTGTTTTTGGTTTTCTTGCTTACCAAAGCTTCGGATTGGCAAACGACTTTTATTGGCTTGGCAGGCGTGGGCATCGACTATCGCTTTTTGCCCGCAGGAATTTCTTTAATGAG
>DATKVU010000173.1:0-1081 GCA_035529915.1 Clostridia bacterium | reverse complement strand
CTGGCAGAATGTAACGGCCCTGCACCCTGAAGACTGCCGTTGTCATCCGTGCCACAAACTTGTTTACGTAGATACCTGCCCATCAGGAAAGATAACAGGAAGGCCGCGATGTGCGGAAAACATCAAGCCGGAGACCGTATTTCGGGCGATTGAAACCTACTACAAAGCCTGGAAAAACGGAAACGGCCAAATAGAGCAGAACCAAAAATTGCCAAAAGTATTACGGCGGAAAAATAGGAAAAAATGTTTGAAAAAATCAGCATAATCCTTATAATAGCGGCAGCCTGTAGCCGCGTAGCCACAGGCCGCCTAAACACAACTGAACTGTTAAGGAGTTCAATCATGTCTGAAGCAATTCAAACAAAACGATGCCCAAAATGCAAGCAAGTCTTTCTGGCCACCATCAAAAACTTTTATAGAAACAGAGCCAGAGAAGACGGTCTATCTTTCAGGTGCAAGCAATGTCAAACACAAGGAGCAAAACGTTCTTATCAATGCCATAAACAGCAAATTTTGCAAAGAAAAAAGCTGTATAATAAGCAATACTGTCCCCGTTATTACAAAACTTTACAGGGTTATCTAAGGCATATTTGGAAAGCTATGCTTACCAGATGCAACAAACCCAACTGCAAAGCATATAAATATTATGGTGGCCGGGGCATACAAGTAAAGTTTGCCTGCTTCAAGGACTTTTACGACTACATTGTCAAAGAGCTAAAAATCGACCCACGTGGCTTAACTATTGACCGCATCGACAATGACGGTCATTACGAAAAAGGTAATATCCGATTTATAACACACAGAGAAAATTGCCAAAATCGGCAAAGAAAAGGAGTCTAAAAATGTCAAACAAGAAAACAGACCCGTCAGTGATTCTCAAAGGAGCGGACGAGTTCCACTTAGGAACAGACGTCTTCTTCATAAAAGACAAAAAGGCGTTCTTCAAAGACGGAAGGCCCGTAAAGCCGGATAGAGCTTTGGTATGCCAGCATTGTAAACAATCGCCCCCGTTTATAGCTACAGTACAGAAAGACCCGAAAACAGGTTTGACCAAGAGTGTGGAGTTGGTCTTTGCCAGGCA
>DATKVU010000172.1:0-3844 GCA_035529915.1 Clostridia bacterium | reverse complement strand
CTAGAAAAAGCCAAGGAAAAAGTTCTGGAAATAGCGAGAAAAAGTATAAGTTTACCAATATCCGGAAAAAAGTAAGAATAATTTAACAGGTTAAAAATTATCTTGGCGGAAAGAACCGAGTGATGATCCGCCAAGATACTTAGTAGGAAAATTTCTGAAAAGAAACCTCGGTTTCTTTTCAAGAGGAGGGGGGTGTGTTTTTAAATCTTTCATGGCGACAATCGTTAAAAAGCAACCGGGTCAAACCGATGATCAACTTATTGCTCAATTTAGGAAAAAAGTTTTGGCCGATGATATCATTGGCGAGGTTAAAAAAAGAAAATTTTATGTTAAGCCTTCTCGAGCTAAATACGAAAGAATGAAAAAGCTGAAGAAAAGCAAAGGCAGGAGATAAAAATGTTAAAACAGCAAGTTGAGCAGGATATTAAAGAAGCCCTAAAAGCGGGTGAACAGTTGCGTTTGTCAGCTTTAAGATTATTGCTTTCGGCAATTAAAAATGAGGAGATTGCCAAACAAAGGGAATTGACAGATGAAGAAGTGGTGGCGGTTGTCCGGCGGCAAATCAAGCAAAGTAGAGAAGCAGCCGAAGCTTTTCATAAAGGGGGACGAGAGGATTTGGCCCAAAAAGAAGAGGCAGAAGTTCAGATTTTGAGCAAATATCTTCCTCAGCAGCTTTCCGAAAATGAAATTAAAAAAATAGTAGAAGAAGTCAGAGTTCAACTTCCCGAAGTCGAGAAAAACAACTTCGGAAAAGTAATGGGCCAGACAATGGCCAGGCTTAAGGGTAAAGCAGACGGCCAGACAGTTAGCAAGGTCGTCAAAGAAATTCTCGGTTGATATAGTTTGTTAGTAAAAATTTCTAGTTGACATCGAGTGACGAATTCCGTTTTAATTTCTTCAGAGTCTCGTTATCCGATTAACCGTCGAAGAATTAGACAAAAGGTTAAGAAATATTTGGAAGACTTGGGAATTGATGAGGCGGAAGTTTCTGTAGCGATTGTGGGCTCCCGGAAAATGAGAGAGCTTAACCGGAAATGGCGCCACCAAGATGAGCCAACCACGGTTTTAACTTTTGCTTTAGAGGAGCCGCGAGACGCCAGAGGGATTTTAAGAATTGGCGATATTGTAATTTCTTATCCAGAGGCCAGAGCGATTGCCCAGGAGGACCAACTTTCAATGGATGAGGCGATTGAAAAGCTTTTGGTCCACGGGCTGAAAAATTTATTGAAAAATCAAAAAAATGGCAACGACTTTTTATCTCAAACATCGGCCCCAAAACTTTCAGGATCTTGATAGTACTGAAGCAAGAGTTGAGTTGGAAAAGATTTTCAAAAGTGGTCAGTTTCCCCATGCTTTTTTGATTTCCGGACCCCGGGGAATTGGTAAGACTTCGGCAGCGCGAGTGGTTGCCAAAACGGTTAATTGCCAGGAGAAAAAAGACTTTGAGCCTTGCAATCAATGTTCCAGTTGTCGCTCAATTACCAGCGGAACTTGTCTGGATGTAATTGAAATTGATGCTGCTTCTAATCGGGGTATTGATGACATTAAAGAACTGCGGGAAAAGATAAAACTGGCGCCCGCCTCGGCCAAATACAAGGTCTATATTATTGATGAGGTTCATATGTTAACGACCGAGGCTTTCAATGCCTTACTTAAAACTCTTGAAGAGCCGCCAGAACATGCCCTTTTTATTCTTTGCACTACTGACCCGGAAAAACTTCCCAAAACGATTATTTCCCGCTGTCAGCGGATTAATTTTAAAAGAGCGAAAAAGACTGAAATTATTCCCAAACTGGAGAAAATCTGTCAAACAGAAGCTTTTGAGTATGAAAAGGAGGCCCTGGAAGAGATTGCCAAGCTGAGTGATGGCAGTTTTCGGGATGCGGTTAAGATTTTGGGTCAAGTAGCCCTTTCAGGGAAAATAACTTTGTCAGCAGTAGTCGAGACAGCGGGGATTTTAAGCGAATTTAATCCAGAGGAGTTTTTAAAAATTTTAGCTCAGAAAAAAACCAAAGAAGCTTTGACCTGGATTGATAAAGCAGTTGAGCAAGGAGTTAATTTACGGCTTTTACTGGAGAATTTACTAGAAAAGTTAAGACTCGTTTTGCTGAGCAATTTCGGAGTCGAGGAAGACTCGTCGGCAGTCAAAGAGATATCTTTGAATCCGACAGAAGTACGAATTTTAATTGAGCTTTTTTCCCGCGCCTATTTTGAGCTGAAAAATGCGGTCATTCCTCAGCTACCTTTAGAAATGGCTATAATTGAATGGGCAAGCATGGACGACAAAAAAGATGTTTCCAGTCAAGAAACCAAGAAAGAAAAGCCGCCAGAGGGTAATGGAGAAGCAAAGGCGAGCTCAACTGCCAGTTCTCCTCTGCAAGTTGAAGAGGTGAAAGCCAGATGGAGCGAAATTTTGGAAAAGGTCAAGCCTCTTAATCATTCAGTTCAGGCTTTTTTGCGAGCCAGTCGACCCCTGGCTTGTGAGGGCGAGTTTTTGATTTTGGAGGTTTTTTACAAGTTTCATAAGGACCAGCTGGAAACAGAAAAATGCCGAAGGATTTTTGAGCAAGCGGCCAGCAGTGTTTTAGGCTTTCCCGTAAAGCTTAAGTGTAGTTTAGCCGAGAAAAAGGAAGAAACTAGTCTGGTAGACAAAATCCAAACTTCAGCCAGCCCACTTGCCTCAGAGGAAGATGATGATATAATTAGCTTTGCCGAAGAAATTTTTAATAAAGGAGGAAGTTTACAGTGAACAATCCCTTTAAGTCCTTAGGTGACTTGAAAAAGATGAGAGATCAAGCAGTGGCCATCCAAAAACAATTGGCTAAAGAGAAAATTGAAATTGATGAAGACGGTATCAGAATTGTTATTACCGGAGACCAAAAAATTGAAGAGTTTGAAATCCAGGGAATAAAAAACGATTTAGTCAGAGACAAACTTAACAGAGCCATTAAACAGTCCCAGGAAATGGCAGCCAAGAAACTTCAAGAAATGTCAGGAGGACTTCAAGGGCTTTTAGGGGGGGAGTAGTTCATTTAATTATCTTCAATTTTAGCTTCAGATGGAGTAAAATTAGTTTATGCAGATACCAAAAGTAGTTAAAGATTTGATTGAGGCGTTTGAAAGATTGCCGGGAATTGGGCCAAAAACTGCCCAGCGGCTGACTTTTTATTTACTTCACGTTCCCCAAGAAATGTTGGATGAGTTTGCCGAGGCTTTGCAAAATCTGAAGAAAAAAACCGTTTTATGCTCAATTTGCTTTAATGTGGCCGAGACTGACCCTTGTCCGATTTGTGCCTCCCCCGGTCGTGACCATAAGGTTATTTGTGTGGTGGAGGAACCGCTCGATGTTTTGGCTTTTGAAAAAAATGGCCATTACAACGGGGTTTATCATGTTTTACATGGGGCGATTTCGCCTCTAAACAATATTGGACCGGATGAGATTAAGATAGGAGAATTGATAAGCCGCCTTCGCTCTTCGAGCTATGGCGAGCCAAAGGAAATCATTTTAGCGACAAATTCTAATATGGAGGGCGAAGCCACGGCAATGTATATTGCCAAAGAAATCTCAAATCTCAAATCTCAAATTTCGAACTTGGGAGAATTAAAAATTACTCGTTTGGCTCATGGTTTGCCGATTGGCGGAGACGTCGAGTATGCTGATGAAGTGACTTTACAAAGGGCCCTGGAAGGTAGAAGGGAATATGAACTATAATTGAATTATGCCAAAGCAAGTGGCTACTGACGTTTTTGAGATTTTGGGAGGAGCGGCCAAGACCTCTACTAGGCAAATTGCTGATGAGGCCAAAAAAATAGCAGAGGAGATTCCAGAGCAACTGGGAGTAAA